>DASYUT010000196.1 GCA_036000965.1 Actinomycetes bacterium | reverse complement strand
AGGGTCGGGTACATGCGGTCCATGTTGGCGATGGTCACCCGCACGCAGCCGTGGCTTGCCGGGTAGGACGGCACCGAGTACGAGCCGTGGATGGCGTAGCCGCCGTAGAAGTAGGCCGGGCGGTACAGCCGCCCCAGCGTGCTCGTGCGCCAGGCGTCGATCTTGCGCTGGATGCGGAAGCTGCCGACCGGGGTCCTGGCGATGCGGGTGACGCCGTTGACGGTGTAGGGCTGGCCGTTCCCGGTGGAGACGTCGAGGATGCGGAAGACCGCGCTGTTGTAGCCGATGACGAGCACCTGCTTGGTGAGGTTGACCTCCAGGTACATGCCGCTTCTGCGCTGCGTCAGCCTGGGGGCGACCGGGCTGGCGAGCTTGGCCCTGGTGACCGGGCCGACCTGGCCGTCGCGGCCGATGCCTTGGACCTTCTGGAACGCGACCACGGCGTGGAAGGTCGAGCTGCCGAAGACGCCGTTCAGGGCGCCCGGGACGTAGTGGAGCCCGATCAGCCGCCGCTGCAGGGCGAGCACGTCCGGGCCCGTCATGCCGATCCGCAGGGTCCGGGGGGTCGCGGCCGCGGTGACGGCGCTCCCCGGGGCGGCGTGCGCCACGCCCGCCTCGAGGACCATGCCGAGGGTCACGCCGGCGGCTACGAGCAGGCTGGCACCGGCCGCGAGGACGCGCTGGCGGATGCGGGAGGTGGGCCCTGCCGGGCGGAGGGAGAGGGAGTGACGCATGGCTCGGGCTCCATTCGGGTCGTGCGGCTGAACCGGAAGGGCGCCGGGCCAGGGGCCAGGCGCGAAGCTGACGTTGTCCGACTATTACGACCGGGCGAGATCGCGAAGCACTGCCGTGGAGGTTGCAACATCGCAACAGTCCAGATCATTCCTCTTGGTACACTGATGTCTGGATCGTCCGGGTCTTGGGGCGGAGTGGAGCCGTCCCGGCGTGGGATACTGGCGCTGGGCCTCGACGGTGAGGACCTGCCCGAAAGCGAGGTGGAGGCGTGCTCAAGGCAACGTTGCTGAAGGCCGCCGGGTCACCGGCCCTCAAGCGCCAGATGACCAGCAACCCGGTCGCCCGGCGCGTGGCCGGACGGTTCATCGCCGGCAACACGATCGACGACGCGGACCGGGTGATCCGCGAGCTGAACGCCAAGGGCGCGTCCGTCGCCCTCGACTACCTGGGCGAGAACACCGAGTCGGAGGCGCAGGCGCGCGAGTCGACCGCCGCCTACCTGGCCGCCCTCGACCGCATCCAGGAGCAGGGGCTCGACGCCAACATCTCGGTCAAGCTGACCGCGATGGGGCTGGACATCCGGCCCGAGCTCGCGCTCGAGGAGGCGTCCAGGGTGGCGGCCAGGGGCAAGGAGGTCGGCGCCATGGTCGGCGTCGACATGGAGGCGCACGACTACGTCGAACGGACCTTGGACACCGTGCGCCAGCTCGCCGAGTCCTACGACCAGATCGGCGTGTGCGTGCAGGCATACCTGTACCGCACCCGCGACGACCTCGCGCGGCTGAACCGCTGGGGCGTGCCCGTCCGGCTGGTCAAGGGCGCCTACCAGGAGTCGCCCGAGGCCGCCTACCCGGAGAAGGCGAGCGTGGACGGCGCCTACGCCCGCCTGCTCGACGCCCTCGTCCAGGACAACCCCTACCCGATGGTGGCCACCCACGACCCGGTTCTCGTCCGCCTGACCAAGACCCTGGTCGCCAGGTACGAGCGGGACCGGGACACCTTCGAGTTCCAGATGCTCTACGGGGTCCGCCGGGACCTCCAGGAGCAGGTGCTGGCCGAGGGCTACCGCCTGCGCGTCTACGTCCCCTACGGGGACCAGTGGTACCCCTACTTCATGCGCCGGCTGGCCGAGCGGCCCGCCAACCTCTACTTCTTCCTCTCCAACCTGCTCAAGCGGTAGCTGCTACTTCTTCCTCTCCACCCGCTGAAGCGCCAGCCGCTACCGCTTCCTCTCCAACCTGCTCAGGCGCCAGCTGCTACCACTTCGTCCCACCCGCTGAAGCGCCAGCCGCTGCCCGGGGTAGGGAGGACATCGCCGAGGCTGTCGATGAGGTCTGCCGGGACGCTTGCTCCGCGGGACAGGTGAAGCTGAAGCGCCAGCCGCTGCCCGAGCGCTGCCCGGGTGGGGAGGATGGGGGGCGCAAGTCGGAGGGCGCCTCTATGCTCTCGTTCGAGGAGGCGTGGCGCCTTGTGAGGGCGCCTACCCGCTGGTCGGCTCGGGCAGGGGAGAGGGTGCCGGATGCAGCTCAGGACTCGGGGCGGGCTCCCGGTGCTGGGGTCCGTCCTGCTGGCCGCCGCCCTCGCCCTGGGGGCGTGCAGCTCCGGCCCGGACCGGCGCTTCGCCGCCGACGCCGTGCGCACCGCGGACGTTGTCGAGCGCATCAACGCGCCCGGGTCGCTCGAGGCCGCCGCCCAGGCCGACCTGGCCGCACCCGCCGCCGGCCAGATCGACCGCCTGCTCGTGGCCGACGGCGCCCGCGTCCACCAGGGCCAGGTGGTCGCCCAGCTCTCGTCCAGCCTGGTCGACGCGCAGATCCGCCAGGCCCGCTCCGCCCTCGCCGCCGCCTCCTCGCTCGGCTCGGTGGTGCCGACCCTGTCCACCGGCTCGGCCATCTCCCTCGTCAACGACGTCCAGTCGCAGGTCGCGAGCACGAGCCAGGCGGTGCTCAACGCGCTGCGCGGCATCCTGCCCATCCTCCCCGAGCCCCAGCGGGGCCGGCTCGCCGACCAGCTCGACCAGGCCCAGGAGCGGATCGCCAAGGCCCAGCAGCGTGCCGACCGTGCCGCGCGCCAGGCTGCCGACGTGGCCAACCAGCAGGTGGACGCCGTGCGCCGCTCCGTCGACGCGGCCACCGCGGCGCAGCGGGCCCAGGCCGCCATCGCCGTGGAGGTGGCCGAGAGCCAACGGGACCGGCTCACCCTCCGCGCCCCCCTGTCCGGCACGGTGCAGCTCGGCCGCTCGGGCACGGGCGGGGGGAGCGGGGGCGTGCCGACCCTGCCGTCGCTGCCCGCAGGAGCCGAGCAGGCGCTGCAGGGCCTCACCGGGGGGGCCGCAAGCGCTCAGACCGGCCCCGTGCTGCGGACCGGCGCCGAGGTCGCCGCCGGCCAGACCGTCGCCACCGTCTACGACGTGGCCAGCCTGACCGTGGCCACCTCGGTCGACGAGACCGACGTGGCCCTGGTCAGGGCCGGCCAGCCCGCCGTGGTCGAGCTCGACGCGTTCCCGGGCGCCAGGTTCGCCGCCCGGGTGCGCCGGGTGGCGGTCGCCCCCTCGCCGTCGGGCCGGTCCGCCGCCGGCGGGGTGACCTACCAGGTCGACCTCACGCTCGGTGAGGTCGTCGAAGCCGCCGAGGACGAGCGCCGGCCGACCCCGCGGGTGGGCATGACGGCCACCGCCCAGATCGAGGTCCGCCGGGCCCGCGGCGCGCTCTCGGTGCCCGGGTCGGCTCTGGTCGGCCGGGAGCGCGGCCAGGCCGTGTTCGTGATCGAGGGCGGCAAGGTGCGCCTGCGCCAGGTCCGGGTGGCGGCCGACGGCGAGGACCGGGTTGCCATCGCCGCCGGGCTGCGGGACGGTGAGCGGGTCGTCTCCCGGGGCGCCGAGCGCCTGCGGGACGGCCAGGACTGGCCGGGGAGCTGATGGACGCCCCGCCGGTGGTCACCGCCAGCGGCGTGACCAAGGTCTACCGACTCGACGGGGTGGAGGTGCGCGCCCTCGACGGGGTGGACCTGGTCGTGGAGCCGGGCGACTCCCTGGCCATCATGGGCCCGAGCGGTTCGGGCAAGTCCACCCTGCTCGGCCTGGTCGGCGGGCTGGACCGGCCGACCTCCGGGAGCCTTGCCTTCCAGGGCCGGGACGTCACGGCCATGTCCGACGACGAGCTGGCCCGGGTCCGCAACCAGGTGGTCGGCTTCGTGTTCCAGAGCTTCCAGCTCCTGCCCAGGACCCCGGCGGTCGGCAACGTGGGGCTGCCGCTGGTGTACCGGGGCGTGGGCCGGGCCGAGCGCCGCCGCCTCGCGGTCCAGGCGCTCGAGTCGGTCGGGCTCGGCCACCGCCTCGGCCACCGGCCGTCGCAGCTGTCAGGCGGCGAGCAGCAGCGGGTCGCGATCGCGCGGGCGCTGGTGACCGAGCCGGCGATGCTGCTGGCCGACGAGCCCACCGGCAACCTCGACTCGCGCTCGGGCGAGGAGGTTCTCGGCCTGCTCGCCCGCCTGCACGCCGAGCGCGGGGTGGCGGTCGTGGTCGTGACCCACGACCCGGGGGTCGCCGAGCGCTTCGGCCGCATCGTGGTCGTGCGCGACGGCCGCCTCGCGCCGGAGGACGAGGTGGCCCGCTCGGCCGCCACCGGCCGCTACGGCCCCCTGGGCACCCTCGGCCGTTCGCAGCCACGGGAGGCGGGCCCGGGTGCGCGGGACCAGCGGGAGGCGTCGGGGTGAGGCTGGGCGAGGCGATGCGGACCGCGTGGGAGGCGCTGCGCGCCAACAAGCTGCGCTCGAGCCTGACCATGCTCGGCGTGGTGATCGGCGTCATGAGCGTCGTGCTGCTGGTCGCGATCGGCAGCGGCGCCCGCACAGAGGTCACCTCCGGGATCGAGTCCCTCGGCTCCAACATCCTGTTCGTGGCCCCGGGCAACCTGTCGTTCGGGTCGACGCCGTCGGTCTCCCGCCTCCAGCTCGACGACGCCCGCCGGATCGGCGACGCCATCGGCGACCCGCGGCGGGTGGCGGTCACGGTCGCCTCGGGCGAGATCGCCCGGGTGGGTGTGCGCCGGTACAGCGTCAACGTCAACGGCACCAACGAGAACATCCCGCTGGTGTTCGACCGCACGGTCTCGCGGGGGACGTTCCTGTCAGCGTCGGACGTGGAGGTGCGGCGCCGTGTGGCCGTGCTCGGGGCCGACCCGGCCGACGCGCTCTTCCCCGACCGCGACCCGCTGGGCAAGACGGTCGCCATCGGCGGCGTCCGCTTCCGCGTCGTCGGCGTGCTCAGCCGCGTCGGCAGCACGCTCGGGGTCGACCGCAACCAGGAGGTGTTCATCCCGGTCACCGCCGCCCAGCGCCTGTTCGGCGTCGACCGGATCGACGGCATCGCCGTGAAGGCGGCGAGCACCGGGGAAATCGAGGAGGAGCAGCGCACCATCAGGCAGGTGGTGCGCGCCGCCCACCCCGAGCAGGACTTCCAGGTCCTCACCCAGGAGGAGATCCTCGGCGTGGTCGGGCGCATCCTGTCGGTGCTCACCCTGGTGCTCGCCTCGATCGCCGGCATCTCCCTGGTGGTCGGCGGGGTGGGGGTGATGAACATCATGCTGGTGAGCGTGTCCGAGCGGACGCGTGAGATCGGCCTGCGCAAGGCGGTGGGCGCCCGCACCCGCGACGTGCTCAGGCAGTTCCTGCTCGAGGCGGTGGCGCTCACCGTCAGCGGGGGCATCGTCGGGATCCTGCTCGGCATCGCCGGGGCGGTGCTGGTGGCCAGGCTCTCGCCGGTGCCGGCGGACATCACCTGGTGGTCGGTTGCCCTCGCCTTCGGCGTCAGCGTCGCGGTCGGGATCTTCTTCGGTGTGTACCCGGCCCGCAAAGCCGCCCGGATGCAGCCGATCGCCGCGCTCCGGTACGAATGAACATACCTGCGTACGGACGGCTCTCAAGGTTCTTATAGGTTTCTAATCGCACGCACAGGCTCGTCCTACCTCCGGGGGTTAGAACGTATCCGCTAGCGCGTTCACCCGATCTGGCGGCCATCCGCACGGGGTCGATCTCCCACCCTGACCCCGCCGGGCCGCGAGCCAGCTCTCGAGCGAGCGTAGACCGTGGTGGCGGCGGAGTGACCGTCGCTCTTGCCGCCGCCCCGGTCGGCCCAGCTGACCGACACCTCGGGGCCGCCATGTCGAGCTCGTTGCTGATCGTCGACGATGACGACCATATCCGTTCGATGCTGCAACGCGGGCTCGGTTACGAGGGATTCCGGGTGACCGTGGCAGGCGACGGCGAGCGCGCCCTGGACATGCTCCGGGCCCGGCCGGTCGACTGCATCGTGCTCGACGTCCGCATGCCGGTGCTCGACGGGCTCGAGGTCTGCCGGCGCCTGCGCAACGCTGGCGACGACACCCCGATCCTCATCCTGACCGCCTACGACACGGTCGGCGACCGGGTCACCGGGCTGGAAGCCGGCGCCGACGACTACCTGATCAAGCCGTTCGCCTTCGAGGAGCTGCTGGCCCGCGTCCGCGCCCTGCTGCGCCGCCGCCACACCGAGAGCGAGAGCCAACTCCTCCGCTTCGCCGACCTCACCCTGGACCGGTACTCCTACGAGGTCTCGCGCGCCGGCCGCCGGATCGACCTCACCCCGCGCGAGTTCGAGCTGCTCGAGACCTTCATGCGGCGACCGCGCCAGGTGCTCGCCCGTGACGAGCTGCTGGCCCGGGTGTGGGGCTACGACTTCGACACCGACACCAACGTCGTCGACGTCTACGTCCTCTACCTGCGGCGTAAGCTGGAGGCGGCCGGCGAGAGCCGGCTGGTCCACACCGTTCGTGGCGCCGGGTACGCGCTGCGGGAGGACTAGGGGCGCGCTTGACCCTGCGCATGCGGATCACCCTGGCCGCGGTCGGGGTCGTGCTGGCCGTGCTGGCCGTGCTGGTCCCGAGCGTCACCACGATCCTGTCCCACAGCATGCGCCAGGCCCTCGACCAGCGCCTGGCCGACCAGGTCGGCTACGCCACCGGACCAGCCGCGGGCAAGCTCCTCGAGAACTACCCCGGCCTGCCCTTCGAGGTGCGCATCCCGGGCACGCTGTTCCAGGTCCTGGACACCGACGGCCGCCCCGTGCCGGGCTCGACCCTCCCCGAGGCGATCGCCCCCGCGGGGGTCGTGGCCCCGGTGGCCCGGGGCGAGGCCGGCGCCAGGTACGCCAGCGTGCGCCTGGAAGGCGTGCCGCTGCGGACGCTCACCGCGCCGGTCAACGTCATCGGGTTCGGCCGCATCGGCGCGGTCACCCTCGGCCTGGTCGACAACACCAGGGCCACCGTGGGCCGGGTCCAGCGCCTGCTGATCGTCTCCGGCCTGGTCGCCCTCGCCCTGGCCGCGCTGCTCGCCTGGGTGGCCGGCCGGGCCGCCATGCAGCCGGTCACCGTGATCAGCGCGGCGGCCCGGGCGGTGGCCGACAGCGGCGACCCGTCCAAGCGGGTCGCCGCCGGCGCCCACGACGAGGTCGGCGACCTCGCCCGAACCCTGAACCGCATGCTCGCCCGCCTCGAGGTCGCCCAGGCGGAGCTGGCCAGCGCGCTCGAGGCGCAACGGCGCTTCATGGCCGACGCCTCCCACGAGCTCCGCACGCCACTGACCAGCCTGCGCGGCAACGTGGACATCATGGCCCGCAACCCGGGCATGCCTGTCGAGGAGCAGACGGCCGCCGTCGGCGAGCTGCGGGCCGACGCCGAGCGCATGAGCCGCCTGGTGGACGGGCTCCTCCATCTGGCCCGCGGTGACACCCAGGTCGTCGACCAGGAGCGCGGCCTGGTCGACCTCGGGGCCGCCCTGACCCAGGAGGTCGTCCGCACCCGCCGGGTCGCCCCTGGGCGCGAGATCCGTGCGGCCGTGCCCGGCGCCCCGGTGACGGTCGCCGTCCGGGACGGCCTGATCGACCGTGCGCTCGGCAACCTGCTCGACAACGCGGTCGTCCACGGCGGCCCTCACGTCCTGGCCTCCCTCCACGTCAGGCGGGGCGAAGCGGTCGTGCAGGTGCGTGACGACGGGTCCGGCATCGCTCCGGAGGACCTGCCGCACGTGTTCGAGCGGTTCTACCGCAGCGCCACCGCCAGGAGTTGCTCGGGGACCGGCCTGGGCCTGGCCATCGCCGCGTCGGCCGCGCGCGGCCTGGGCGGTGACCTCACCGTCGCGTCGAAGCCGGGGGAGACGACCTTCGAGCTCCGGCTGCCGCTGGCCGTCCGTCCGCTGACCTCCGACCGACCGGCGGGCCGCCCTTGTGGCCGCCCGCCGGCATGAGCGCTCAGCGCCTCGCCGGGCCCGCCGCAGCCACCTGTCCTGACCTCCCCGTCGGCGTGTTGTTGCTGGCCAGTGGGGCTGCGGGTGCGGGGTAACTAGTCCGTGGGCTGGCGGCTACTTAGCCTGGACTCCTACGTAGTGATGCGGAGGGGGTGGGGAGGACTGCCAATACCCCGCCACCCGAGTGGCCGGTTCACTACTGCTACAGACAGCGCAGGTGCTCCGCCCTGTGCGGGTCTGCCCGCCGCACGACCCAGCAGGAGCCGTTGTTTTGGGGGCTGTGATGGCGGCAGGACGGGGCAGGGGCCGGTTGGCCAAGGCGCTGGTGGCGGGAGGGCTGGCGACCGCGCTGGCGTGCGGGGTGATGCTGGGCCCGGCGCAGGTCCGTCCCGTCCGCTCCGAGGTGCCCGGCCACGAGCCGGTCAACCTGTGGCAGTTCGAGGACCTGGCCGTCAAGGCCGACCCGGCCAACCCCAACACCTGGGACTGGACCCAGGCGATCAGCGCCGCGATCGCCCACTGCCGCAGCCTGGCGTCGTGGAGCTACCCGGTGGGCACCGGCGGGGCGCGCCGCTACCTGGGGCTGCCCGCGCTGTACATCCCCAAGGGGATCTACCGCAACACCCACACCCACCTGCTTGAGTACCTGCACGGGTTCACCATCCGCGGCGACGGCCCCGGCGCCACCGTCATCCAGCACGAGGGCGCGGACTACCTGTTCGACATCCACCGCGCCGGCGCGCTCACCTTCACCGACTTCACCGTCAACGGGGTCGACCCCGCCGGCCCGGCCGGCGGCCTCAGAGGCCTGCAGGAGCACTCGGGTGCCTTCCGGTTCCGCGAGTCGTCCCGGGACCCGGTCCCCACCGGGGGCACGACCTGGCAGAACCATGTGGCCGTGGAGGTCAACGAGGTCCACCGGGCGTTCCGGTTCGACGGCGACCAGATGACCGACTCCCTGGTGGTGGACCGCTACCACGGCCGCGACAACTTCATCGACTTCGACTACGCCAACTCCCAGGCGGTCAACCATCAGCTCAACGGCGGGGAGGTCACCTACGGGGTGTCGTTCCCCGACAGCGACTACGCCACCCGGCTGAGCTCGTGGACCTCGCGGCCCAGGCTCGAGGATGGGGCGGTGTTCAACGTGGTCTCGGGCGGGCAGGTCACGGTGACCGGCGGGTCGGTGATCGTGCGCAAGCCGACGTTGTACTTCCACACCCCCCCGCAGGACGGCAGCCAGGGCGCGGTCACCAACGTCACCGGCTACAGCTTCACCGGGACCCGCTGGGAGGTCCGCCGCAGCGACCCTACCGGGGACCGCTACAGGCTTGGGCGCATCACCATGATCCGCTACGCCAGCCCGTTCCCCAGCAGCGCCAGGGTGCAGCCCTCGGTGCGGTTCACCGCCTGCGACTGGATCGTGATGACCCCCACCATCGACCTGTTCTACCTCGCCAACGCCGTGCGGATCTCGGTCGACATGAGCCGGGTCTTCTTCCAGAGCCCGAGCTACAAGGCCCGCCTGGTCACCCTGGTCAACGGCTCCACCCCGGCGATCAAGGGTTCCTACCGGTCCTGGGGCACCACCGTGCTGGTGCGGGCCAAGAAGGCCGCCCCCGGCTACACCGCCCCGTCCACCCTCGACCAGCAGGTCGCCATGTCCCCCGCCTGACCGCACGCACGGCCGGCCCTGGCGCCCCCACTGCCCCGGTGGGGGCGCCGCATGTGCGCCCAGGGGACGAATTGCCTGACTGCCCGTATCCATTCGGGTCCGCCGGGCGCCTAGGTACTCGAGAGGAGGAGCAGCAGGCTCGTGCCTGGGCCCGGACCGGGGCTCGTTGCTGTGCTGGAGGACTGGCGGCGTGCTCGCAGGGCGGGCGCCACCGGCAACCGGTCGGCGCCACCGGTCGAGTGCGGCTCGTCGAGCGACGCCGACCGCCTACGATCATGAACCAAGCAGATCCGCGTAGGCTTGCGAGGCGCTCGTGGCGTCGGTGCGTGTGCCTTGATTCCCCCTGCTGTGACATCGCCGCGGCGCACTGGAGCGCTTGGGCGTCGCGGACCCGGTGCCGATGACGCACCCAGGAGGGCCCCGGCACTCCGCGCCGAAGGAGGGTTCTGACGTGGGCGACGTAGTACTCATCGCCGATGACGAGGAGGACATTGTCCGCTTCGTCGAGATCAACTTACGCCTGGAGGGCTTCGAGGTCGTGGTCGCCCATGACGGGGAGGACGCGCTCGACAAGGCCCTTGAGGTGCTCCCAGACCTCATTCTGCTCGACGCCATGATGCCCAGGAGGGACGGCTACGAGGTATGCGCCAGGCTGCGGGCGGACCCGCGCAGCGCCCACATCCCCGTCATCATGCTCACCGCCAAGTCGCTCGAGGCCGACCGGGTGCTCGCCCAGACCGTGGGCGCGGACGACTGCGTCATCAAGCCCTTCGACCCCGCCCAGCTGGTCGCCAAGATCAAGGCCCGCCTTCGGCAGGCGCGGGCCGGCGTGTCGCCGATCTGGTGACCGGGCCGCCGCGCGGCGGCCCGGCCGGCTCGGCCCCCATCCGGCCGGCGAGGGCGGCCAGCATGCGGACGACTGACGGCGTGGCCCTGCGGTCAGCCGCGCGGGCCGCCCTCGTCCGGCGGCTGCTGGGACAGGAAGCGCTCGAGCTCGGCCGCGATCTCGTCACCGGAGGGGATCCGGTCGTCGCCGCCCTGCTCGACCAGCGCACGGATCTGCTCGATGAACTCGCCGATCTGGGGCCGTTCCCGGATGGCCTGCTCGACCTGCTCCAGGTGCTCCTTGCTGGCCGCCTGGAGCTCCGTGGTGTCGATCTCGACCCCGGTGAGGCGGGCCAGGCTCTGCACGAGGGCGACCGTGGCCGGCGGGTGCGTCCCGCCGGCCAGGTACGGCGGGACCCTGGCCCACAGGCCGGTGGCGGGGATGCCGGCCCGGTGCAGGCGTTCCTCGAGCACGCTCTGGATCCCTGCGGCCAGCTCGATGATCGCGGGGACGGTCTCGAGCCGCCCGGCCAGCTCGGGGTCGGCCGAGGTGCCGAGGACGGCGACCGGGTCGGTGTGCAGGCTCGGGGCGGGGAACGCGCCCAGCCCGAACACCTCGCCGACGCCGAGCTCGCGGCAGACCTCGACCACCTGGTCGGCGAACGCGTTCCAGCGGAAGTCGGGCTCGGGCCCGGTCAGTAGCAGCGCGTCCCGGTCCCCGCTGGTGGTGCCCTGGGACAACTCGATCGGTGACCAGCTGATGTGCTCGATCGTGCCGCCGGCGAGGCGGATGATCGGGCGCCTTGCCCGGTAGTCGATCAGCTCGTCCGGGTCGAACTCGGCGAGCCGCCGAGCGTTCCAGCGCGCCCGCAGGAACGCCGCGCCGGCCTGGCCGGCCATGCCGGCGTCGGTCCACCCGCTGAGGTGGACGACCAGGAAGGGCTCGCGCAGGGACGGGCGCTCGTTCAGCTTGACAAGCGACAGCATGGAGGCAGGGTAGCCGCTTCAGGTCCCGGGCGTGGACTGGTTCGTCCGCTTCTTCCCTTGCGTCCATGTTTCCCCTGCGCCCTTGTTCCCCATGGACCTTTGGCCCCCGCCGGGCCGTTCCTGCCCGGAACGACCCGGGGCCGGTAGCCTTGCTCGGTGACCAGCACCACCGGTTCCTCCCGAGCGTCGCCGTTCCGGCCCTTCCAGCACCGGGCCTGGGCGACGATCTGGGCCGGCTCGTTCGTCTCCAACGTCGGCACCTGGATGGAGACGGTGGCGATCGGGGTCTACGTGACCCAGGCCACCGGCCAGGCGACCTGGACCGGAGTGGTCGCCGCGCTCACCTATGTGCCCACCGTGGTGCTCGGCCCGATCGGCGGCGCCCTCGCCGACCGCTTCGACCGGCGCCGCTACCTGGCCGCCGTCGTGCTGTTCCAGGTCTGCCTGGCCGGGACCTTGACACTGCTGGCGGTCACCGGCCGGCTGTCGGTGCCGGCGGTCGCCGTGATCGTGCTGCTCGCCGGGTGCGCCTTTGCCGTGTACATGCCTGCCGCGGCGGCCATGACGCCCGACCTCGTGCCTTCGGAGGACCTGCTCGGGGCCACAAGCCTGGGCACGGCCCAGTACAACCTGGGCCGGGTGATCGGCCCCGCCCTGGCTGGCCTGGTGATCACGGCCGGCGGTCTGGGCTGGGCGTTCGGCCTGAACACGGTCAGCTTCGGCGCCGTGCTGGTCTCGCTCGCCCTGATCCGCGTCCCGCCCGTCCGCCGGGCCGAGGGGGTCCGGCCGCGCCTGTGGGCGACCGTCGTCGACGGGGTGCGGGCCGCCCGCGCCGACACCGGCATCCGCACCGCCCTGCTCCTGCTCCTGGCGACCACGTTCCTGGTATCGCCGTTCATCGGGCTGGTCCCGGCGGTCGCGATCAAGGTGTTCGACGCCGGCGCCACCGGCACCTCGACCCTGGTCACCGCGCAGGGGGTCGGCGCGGTGCTCTCCGCCCTGGCCGCCGGCCCGCTCGCGTCCAGGCTGGGCCGGCGCCGGCTGCTGGTCGGCAACCTGCTCGCGGTCGGCCCGGCCGCCGTCCTGTACGGGCTCGCCCCCAGCTTCGCGCTCGCCACCGTGGCCATCGGCCTGCTCGGCTTCGTCTACCTCGGGGTGCTCTCGGGAACGGGTACCGTCTGCCAGGCGCGTGCCCCACGGGAGCTGCGGGCCCGTATCGCAAGCCTGTTCATGCTGGCCGTCGGGGGCGGCCACGCGCTCGGCCTGGTGGTGCAGGGATGGCTCGGGGACCGTGTCGGGCTGCCGCCGGTCACCGCCGCCACCGGCCTGGCCCTCCTCGCGATCGTCGTGGCCACGTGGGCGCTGCGCCCGGACTGGCTGCGGTCCCTGGACGACCCGGCCGCTGGTCCCCAGGCCGCGGCCGGCGAGCCCGCCGTGGTGGCCACGGCATCGGACAGCCCACAGGCTGCGCTCGAGTCAGCGGAAATCCATGCGCTCCAGTCGGCGGACGGCCAGCGTGAGGGCCAGGAGGGTGACCACGACGGCCAGCAGCGTCGCGCTGAGCGGGCCGAGCCTGGCCGAGAAGTCGAGGCCTGAGCGCGCCACGATCGACGCGAGCACGCCCTCGGCGTAGCCGCGCACCGACAGCGACGACGCCGAAGGGGCCACGCTCACCAGCGCCCCCTCCCACAGCAGGGCGTACGCGAGCCCCACGAGCAGGGCCCGCCCGAACAGCAGGGACAGCAGCACCCCGAGGGCGCAGTAGGTCAGCGTCGCGACCGTGGTGGCCGCCAGCATCCCGGAGAGCAGGGGGGTCGAGCCTAGGCCGCGGGCGGTGAGCAGGTGGGCGGCTGCCACGGCGGGCAGCAGGACCAGCAGGGTGGCGAGCACCGCGGCCAGGTACTTGGCAACCAGGATGCCCGGCCGGGGGATGGGCTTGAGCACCAGGTTGACCACGGTGCCGTCGCGCACCTCGGCGCCCAGGGTGCTGGTGGAGAAGGTCAGGGCGACCACCGGCAGGAGCACGGGCAGCACCAGGGCGCGGAACAGGTCCAGGGTGAAGCCGTCCGGGTCCCGGCCCGAGCCCGCTGCGAGCAGGGCCGGGACGACGAGCGGGAAGGCGGTGAGCAGGCTGATCACCAGCAGGCGCCGCCCGGCCAGGAGCTGGCCGACGCTGAACCGGAACACCACCGGAGCGCCCTTCACCGGCGCACCTCCCGCGCGCGCGGCCTGCAAGATGCGCCCGCCCTGGTGGCCTGGCGCACCTCCCGCGCGCGCGGCCTGCAAGATGCGCCCGCCCTGGTCACCGGCGCCCCACCAGGTAGCGGAAGACCTGCTCGAGCGACTCGTCGGTGGTCAGGATCTCGCGCAGGGTGATCCCCTGGGCCTTGGCCAGCCGGGGCAGCTCGGTGGCGAACGCCTCGACCGACCGGGTGCGGGCCTGGATGGCGTCGCCATCCACCTCGACCGCCACCGTGGTCGGCATGGCGATCAGCCCGGGCGCGAGCGCCCGGGCGTTCCCGGCCCGCACGACCACGGTCCGGGGCTGGTCGTCCATGAGGTCGCGGATGGCGTGGAAGTCCCCCGAGGCGGCCAGCCTGCCCCCCACCAGGACGAGGATCTGCGAGGCGAGCCGCTCCACCTCGCCCAGGATGTGGCTGGACACCAGCACGGTCACCCCGGCGTCCGCGATCAGCCGGATCAGCTCGATGAAGCGCGCCCGCTGGCCCGGGTCCATGCCGGTCATCGGCTCGTCCAGGACGAGCAGGGAGGGCTGGTGGACGATGGCGCCGGCCACCTTGGTGCGCTGCCGCTCACCCTTGGACAGGCCCTTCAGCCGACGGTCGGCCAGCGCCTCCATGCCCACCTCGGCGAGGGCCCGGTCGGCGGCCGGCCCGGGCCTGGAGAGCCCGTGCAGCTCGGCGTGCAGGCGCACGTAGGAGCGTACGGTCAGGCGGGGATAGAGGCGGTCGCCGTCCGGTACCACCCCGATGGCCCGGTACAGCATCGGGTCGCCTGAGATGGGCCGGCCGAACAGGAGCACCTCACCCTGGGAGGGGTGCAGCAGGCCGGTGATCGCCTTCAGGGTGGTCGTCTTGCCGGCCCCGTTGGGGCCGAGCAGCCCGGTCACGCCCGAGCCGAGCGCGAACGACAGGTCGGCCACGGCGACCACGTCCCCGTACCACTTGGAGACATGGCGCAGCTCGACCACCGGCCCGGTCCAGGCTTGGCTCATGGCTGCAACCGGGAGATGCGCCAGGCCAGCAGCGCGAGGCTGAGGGTGGTCAGCACGGCCAGGGCGGCCAGGTAGGCGGGGCCGGTGAAGCCGGCCTCGGCGGCCATGGATCCAGGCGGCGCCGCCGTGCCGAACACCCACTCGACGAAGCGGCCGGGCAGTCCTTGGAGGGCGAGGAAGGTGAGCCAGCGGCGCCCGGAGAAGCTCGTGGCGGTGAAGAAGATGATGTTGGCGACCACCGTGGAAGCCAGGAACGTGCCGAGCAGGCCGGCCGTTGCCAGGCTGCGGCGCTCGGTGAGGCTGGCCACGGCCAGGGAGACCGCCGAGTAGAACACCGTCAGCACGCCCCCGGCGAACAGGATGCGGCCGAGGTCGCCGCCGTGCTCGCGGAGGTAGGTGGCGGCCCTGGGGGCTGTCAGGGTGTTGCCGACGAACAGGACGAGCAGCGGCACCAGGGCGGCGAGCCCGATCACCAGCAGCAGGGCGGCGAGCTTGGCGGCCAGGTAGTCGGCCCGGGTGACCGGGCGGGTGAACACCAGCGCGAGCACGTGCTGGCGGCGGTCGGGGCAGAGCAGCTCGGGGCCGGCGGTGGCCGCGAACAGCAGCAGCACCAGCGCGACGATGCCAAGGTAGCGGCCGTAGCCGAGGAACTGGCCGACCGACTCGCCGACCAGCAGGCGGATGCCGATGAAGGCGAACACCGGGCCGAATGCGCCGACCAGCAGGGCGAACGGCACCACCTTGGTCTTCCAGTTGCGCTTGAGGCCGAGGCAGCGGCGGACGCCCGCGGTCACGATGGCCCGCATCCGCCGCGAGCGCCCCTCCCGGGGGCCGTCGTAGTGGCGGTAGCCGCGGTCGTAGATCGCACCCACCCGCATCTCGGTCATCGGCGCACCCCCCGGCCCGAGTGCTCGGGGACCTCGGTCCCCCAGGGCCGCACCGGCAGCGGCCGGCGGTCCCCGGGTGGCCCGTCCGAGCCCGCCTCTGGGCCGGCCGGTGCCGACGCGGCCGCCTGCAGGCGCAGGAAGGTCTCTTCCAGGCTCGGCGCGCGAGGGGCAAGGCGGCGCAGGGGCCAGGCATGGTCGACGGCGACGTCGCGGATCACGTCAGCGACCTCGCGCGCTTCGAGCGACCTGACCTCGCGCGCCTCAGCCTCGGGCGACCTGGCCTCGCGGGTCTCAGGCAGACGGGCCTCGCGCGCCTCGGGCGACCTGGCCTCGCGCGCCTCGGGGGAACGGGCCCTGTCCGGGCCGCGCACGTGCAGCGCGTCGCCGACGGGCCGGACCTCGAGGCCGGCGGCGACCAGGGCTGCCTGGACCTCGCGCCCGCCGTCGCCGAGCTGCACGCTGTACCCCGGCGAGCTGGTCCCGGCCGCCTCGGCGATCGAGCCCTGGAGGAGGACTCGGCCGCCATGGACCATGACCACCCGGTCGCACACCCGCTCGACGTCGCCGAGCAGGTGGGTGGAGACGAGCGCGTCGACCCCGAGCTCGGCCCGGACCCGCAGGATGAGGTCGAGCATGTCCTCGCGTCCCTGCGGGTCCATGCCGTCGGTTGGCTCGTCGAGCAGCAGCAGCCTGGGGTCGTGGACGAGGGCGGCGGCCAGCTTCACCCGCTGCTGCATGCCGGTCGAGAACCCGCCGATGGCCCGGTAGCGCTCCTCCTCCAGCCCGACCTGGTAGCAGATCTCGCTGGCCCGCTCCCGGGCCTGGCGCGACGGCAGGCCGCCGAGCTGGGCCATGAAGGCGACGAAGTCGGCGGCGGTCACGTCGCCGGGCAGGCAGGGGCCCTCGGGGACGTAGCCGACGCTGGCCCTGACGGCGAGCGGGTCGGTGGCCACGTCGTGGCCGAGCACGACCGCCTGCCCGCTGTCGGGCGCGATGAGACCGAGGAGCAGCTTGATCAGGGTCGACTTGCCGGCGCCGTTGGAGCCCACCAGCCCGGTGCAGCCCTGCTCGACCACGACGTCCACGTCCCGGAGGGCCTGGACCGCGCCGAAGCGCTTGCTGAGGCCTTGGGCCTGGGCGACGGGCACGGCTGGACGGACCTTTCGAGGAAGCGGACGGACCCTCGACACCCTTGCAGTCGCACGCGGGGTGGTCAAGGGCTCCCAGCTCGGCGTGCTCGAACTGGTATCCGGACCGTGGAGGGGCTCCCCGGGGCACCCAGCGGAGCAGGGGATGCGGAATTGCAGGGCCGAGCAATTGCTGTCCGGTTGAGGGACAACAGAAAGCGCCAATGGGCAGTCGAGTCATTTCAAAAAAGATCGCCTTGATTCGGGCAATACACTCAACCGAATTGGTGGCGACAAAGATTGCTTTAGTAGGATCCGGCGCCACGGAACCGTGAGATCCCGTGCGGGGCCACGGCTGCAAGCACCTTTGGGGGGGACATGCCAGGATTCGACGTTGTCTGGGCCTGGGTCGGCCGAGCAGTGCTCGACCGAGGCGGCGTGAAGGTGGGCACGGTCAGGGAGGTCCGCTACGACGCCCGGACCGAGGAACCGGGCTGGGCGCTCGTCAACCTCGCCGACATTGGCCACGACCTGCGCCTGGTCCCGGTGGTGGACGCCGAGGAGGAGGGCCGCACCGTGCGGGTGCCGTTCGACCGGGCCACCGTCCGGGGCGCGCCTCGCGTCGGGCCTGACGCCTGCCTGGAGTCGCACGAGGAAGCCGACCTCTACCGCCATTACGGGCTCGCGCCGGTCGGGCCGTTGCTCGAGGAGCCGGACGACCGCTGGGACGCCGACGGTGTGGTGAGCCTGCTCGAGCACAGCGGCGTGGTCTTGGCCGAGCCACCGGTCCACTGGTGGCTGAGCAGGTCGGCCCGGTGCCTCCGTGGTCCTGGCCGCCGCTCCACGGGCCCGCTGCGGTCCTGAGCGGCCAAGCGGTCCTGTGCGGCCAAAGGGTCGGCGGGCGCGCTCCGAGGTTCCAAGAGTCGGTGTTCCCTGCCTTGGAGGTACCTGGTTGCGTAGCGTCCGGTCACTGCTCGCCATCGCCTTCTAGGGGAACATCGCCTTCTAGGGGTATGCGGGCTCGAACCCCGGGTCGCGTGTTCGCCGTGGCCGAGCGCGGGTAGGCTGGCGCTCGGAACACCGTCCCGAGCCACACAAGCGAGCGCGACATGCAGAGCCGAGCCCGACCCGACCGGGGAGCGCCATGCCCGGTCCGGTGACCGTCGTCTGGGACGAAGGGCTCGCCGCCTACGACTTCGGGCCCGAGCACCCGCTCCGGCCCGAGCGCGTCCAGCTCACCATGGCCCTGGCCCGGACCTCGGGGCTGCTCGACCGGGCCAGCCTGGCCGGTCCGGACCAGGTCTCAGGCGCCGACCTGGCCCGGGTCCACGACCTCGACTACCTGGCCGCGGTCAAGGCGTGCGGCAGCGACGGCCACGCGGACCCGGGCCACGGGCTCGGGCCGGGGGACACGCCGCCGTTCGCGGGCATGCACGAGGCCTCGGCCCTGGTCTGCGGGGCGACCGTGGCGGCGGCCCGGGCCGTGCTGGGCGGCAGCGCCCGGCACGCGTTCTCGCCCGCCGGCGGCCTGCACCACGCGATGCGGGACCGGGCGTCGGGCTTCTGCGTCTACAACGACCCGGCGGTGGCCATCGCCTGGATGCTCGAGCAGGGAGTTGGCCGCGTCGCCTACGTCGACGTCGACGTCCACCACGGCGACGGCGTCGAGGCGATCTTCGCCGGCGACCCCAGGGTCCTCACCGTCTCGGTGCACGAGTCCGGGCGGTACCTGTTCCCGGGCACCGGCTTCGCGCACGAGGTCGGGGACGGTCCCGCCCGTGGGTCGATCGCCAACCTCCCGCTCCCGCCCTACACCACCGACGACCTCTACCTGGCCGCCTTCGACGCCGTGGTGCCGGTCCTGGTGCGCGCGTTCGAGCCCGAGGTGCTGGTCACCCAGCTCGGCTGCGACACCCACTACACCGACCCGCTCGCCCACCTCGGACTCACCGTGCGGGCCTACCGGCAGCTCGCCGGCCGCCTCCACGACCTCGCCCACACGGTTGCTGGCGGGTGCTGGCTCGCCACCGGCGGCGGTGGTTACCAGTGGGCCGCGGTCGTGCCCCGGGCGTGGTGCGGCTACCTGGCCGAGATGGTCGGCGCCGAGCTCCCCGGGAAGCTCCCGGACGCCTACCTGGCAGAGGCGTCGGAGCGATTCGGCGTGGACCTCCCCCCCGAGACCGCCGACGACGTGGTCGCCCTGGCCAGCGGGCACCGGGCCCGGGTCGAGCGGCAGGTCGCCGACGCGATCGAGGCCGCCCGCCGCAACCTGTTCCCCCTGCACGGCCTGACCGTCTGACAGCGGCCGGGCCGAGGTCGCGGGGGCGCCTCCGCTACCATGAGGGTTGCCCCAGGAAGCTGACGATGGAGCTGGCATGCCCCGAACGACCCGTGACGACCTCCGCGAGCACCTGGTGGCAACCCACATCGCCGGATCGGTGCAGACCCCCGTCTGGGACACCCTGCGCAAGGCCGGGCTGGTCGCGGCTGGCGACCCCGACCACTGCTTCGGCCTGTCCGGGATGAGCCGGTACAGCCAGGCCGAGGTGCTGGCCCAGGTCGCCGCCCAGTTCGGCTGGACCCACACCGAGGGCGAGCCGGGCGCCGGCCGCACCCTCATCGACCCGGACCTGCTCCTGGCTGAGCTCGACAGGGCCGCCGAGCGGCTGGCCAAGGCGGCCAGGGACAGCGAGCACGTGCTGTTGGCCACGGGGCACCCCACCGGCCCGCTCGGCATGTACCAGCAGGTGGCGAGTGCGCTGGTCGAGGCGGGGGCCAAGGTGTCCCGGCCCGGGGACGGCATCGCCTTCGTGCTCGCCGGCCATCGCCGCCAGGTGAGGTACGTCCAGAACGTGGCCATGCTCGCCTCGGGGGCGAACCTCTACCACACCCACCTGGCCCATCCGATGGAGCTGGTGCTCGACCAGGCCGCCTCGGTGGACCTGGTCGTCGGCGACCACGGGTTCGCCGGGGCGGCCGCCGAGCGCGGGATCGACGTCGTGTCGGTGGCCGACATCAACGACCCGGCCCTGCCCATGGCCAAGGCCGAGGGGCGGGCCGCGGTGGTGATCGGCATGGACGACAACGTCCTGCCCCACCACTACGATCCAGTGGCCGACCACCTGACTGCCGGGCTCGGGCGTCCATGATGCGGGCGGGCGCACCCGGAACGGGTGGGGTGCCGGAGGGGCGCCAGGCGCGGGCGGGCGCACCCGGAACGGTGCGTCGACGGATGGGGCGCCGATGACGGACAAGCACTCGCGCCTGGTCGAGCAGGTGCTCGACGACCCGGGCACGGTGATCCTGCTCGGGTCGATGGACTCGGGCAAGACCACCTTCGCCCGGGCCCTGCTGGCCGGCGCCGTCGAGCGCGGCATCCCAGCCGCCTACCTTGACACCGACGTCGGCCGGACCACGGTCGGGCCCCCGACCACGATCGGGCTGAAGCACGTGCTCGAGGCCAAGCACCTGACCGACGACGAGCTGGCCCGGGCCGACGGGCTCTACTTCGTGGGCTGGGTGTCGGCCCAGTTCCACCTGCTCCCGCTGATCGCCGGCACGGCCAAGCTGATGAACGTGGCCAGGGCGGCCGGGGCCGAGCTGGTCGTGGTCGACACGTCGAGCCTGATCAGCGGCGTCTACGGCCAGATCCTCAAGTACCACAAGCTCGAGGTGACCCGGCCCGACTACGTGATCGGCTTCGAGCGGGGCGAGGAGCTGGCGCCCCTGCTCGGCATCGCCCGCCGCTTCACCCCGGCCAGGGTGGAGGCCCACGCGGTCCACCCCGACGTCCACCCCACCTCCGCCTACGACCGGGCCGAGACCCGCCGGGCCCGCTTCGCCGCCTACTTCTCCGGCTCGCTGCACCGCTGGCGGGTCAAGCCGGCCGTGTTCATGCCGAGCCTGCCCCCAGAGGCCGACCTCGGCAGCCTGGCCGGGCTTCTGGTGGGCATGGAGGACGGCAGGGGCTCCTGTGTCGGCATCGGCTACCTCGAGCTGGCCGAGGACGGCGGGCTGCGCATGATCTCTGCAGTCTCGGAGGGCGCCCGCGCCCTCCGACTCGGCTCGACCCGGATCACCCCCGACTGGTCCTCGACCACCCGGGTCGACCTCCGCCATCTCTTCGGCACCGAGTGAAGGATCCGAGCCTTTCACCGGAGCCGTTTCTCTATCCTGGGGTAGCGTTGGGGTCGTGGGCCGCCCCGCCGGGCGGGCATGGCCGGGACGAGCGCCGGAGGACGGCACGGAGATGGCGGGCTACGACTGGATCACCTTCCTGTCCGACTACGGGCTGGACGACAACTTCGTGGGCGTGTGCCGGGGGGTCTTGGCCGGCATCGCGCCCTCGGCCCGGGTGATCGACATCAGCCACGCCGTGTCGCCCCAGGACGTCCGCCAGGGGGCGACCGTGCTCGCGCAGTCGGTGCCCTTCATGCCCACCGCCGTCCACCTGGCCGTGGTAGACCCCACGGTGGGCACCAGGCGGGGCTCGGTGGTGATCGAGGCGGGCGGGTCGGTGCTCGTCGGCCCGGACAACGGGCTGCTCGTCTGGGCCGCCGAGGCGCTCGGGGGCGTGAAGCGGGTGCACGCCCTGACCAACACGGCCTACCAGCTCCCGAGGGTGTCCAAGACCTTCCACGGCCGCGACGTGTTCGCCCCCGCCGCCGCCCACCTCGCGGCCGGGCTCGACCCGGCCGAGCTGGGTGCCGAGGTCGACCCGGGCACGCTGCGGCAGCTCGCGCCCTCGCGGTCGAGGGTGGACGACGACCATATCCACGGCGAGGTGGTGATCGTGGACCACTTCGGCAACATCGCCCTCAACGTCAAGCGGGAGGAGCTGGAGAGCGTCGGGGTGGTGATCGGCGACCGGGTCGAGGTCCGCATCGGCGGGCAGACCCACCGGATGCCGTTCGGGGAGACCTTCGGCTCGGTACCGGCCGGCCGCCTGGTCCTCCACGAGGACTCGTTCCGTCTGCTCACCATCGCCGTCAACCAGGGCAGGGCCTCGGAGCGCCTGAAGGCGCGTACCGGCGACCCAGTCGTGGTCGGCCGGGTCGCCGGGTGATGACCGGGCGTCGCGTCCTCGTCACCGGGGCGGCCCGGTCGACCGGTCGCCGGCTGGTGGCTGCCCTGGCCGCCGACCCGGCCGTGGCCAGCGTCGTCGCGGTCGACGACGCCCGGCCGGCCGAGCCGTTCGGCCCCAAGGCGGAGTTCCTCCGGGTCGACCTGCGCAGCCCGGCCCTGGTCCGGGTCCTGCAGTCGACCGGGGTCGACACCTGCGTCCACCTCGGGGTGACGGCCGAGCCGCTGGCCGCCGGGGGGCGGGCGACCATGAAGGAGCGCAACGTGCTCGGCACCATGCAGCTCCTGGCCGCCGCCTACCACGCCCCCGACCTGCGGCGGCTGGTCCTGAAGTCGTCCACGGCGGTGTACGGGGCGGCGCCCGGCGACCCGGCCGTGTGGCGGGAGTCCATGGACCCGGGCACACCGCGCCACGGCTTCGGCAAGGACTCCATCGAGGTGGAGGACTACGTCCGCTCGTTCGACCGGCGCCGCCCCGACGTGGCCGTCACCGTGCTGCGGCTCGCCAACCAGGTCGGGCCCACGGTGGACAACCCGCTCACCCGCTACTTCGCGCTGCCGGTCTGCCCGGTCGTGTTCGGGTTCGACCCCCGGCTGCAGTTCCTCCACGAGGAGGATGCCCAGGCCGCCCTGGCCCGCGCGGTCCTCGGGCCGGTCGCCCGCGGCACGTTCAACGTGGCCGGTGACGGCGTGGTCCTGCTCAGCCAGGCCATCCGGATCGCCGGCAGGCCCGCCCTGCCCATCCCCGAGCCACTCGTGTCGAGCGTGGCCGAGCTGCTCAGACGCACGGTCGACTTCTCGCCCGAGCAGGCCCGCTTCCTGCAGTACGGCCGGGTGGCCGACACCACCGCGGCCCACGAGGAGCTGGGCTTCAAGCCGGCCTGGTCTTCGCTGGCCGCGTTCGAGGACTTCGCCGCCGGGCGCCTGCGGCGCCTGGTCACCGAGGCGCAGGTGACCCGGCTCGAGCAGGACGCACTCGCGGCCCTGCGCAAGGCGGCCGCCTGGCTCTCGAGCGGGGCGCGGACGTGACCGCGCACGCGGATGGGAGCGGTGGGCGGGCCCGCTGCCGCGCGCTGACCGCCAAGGGCCAGCCCTGCCGCAACCCGGCCGGTCCGACCGGCCTGTGCGCCCGCCACGAGCGCCAGCTCCGCGAGGCGGCCGCCCGGGCAGGCACCGGGCCCGGCGGGGCGGCCGCCCGGGGGGGTGCCGGGCCCGGCGGGGCGGTTGGGGTGGACCTGACGGCCGAGGGCCGTGGCGCAACCGACGGCGGCGACGGCCAGGCGACCGGCGACGGCCAGGCGACCGGCGACGGCCAGGCGGTCGCCGAGGCGCTGGCCCCGCTCCTGGACCGGGCCGAGGACGCGCTCGGGTTCCTCCGGCGCCGGCTGACCGGCGACTACCCGATCGACGAGTTCGGGTACGACCCGGACCTGGTCAAGCACGTGCTCGCCCCGCTGCTCCGCCCGCTCTACCGCCACTGGTTTCGCGTGCAGGTGCGCGGGCTCGAGCACGTGCCGGACACGGGACCCGCCCTGGTGGTGGCCAACCACGCCGGCACGCTCCCGCTCGACTCGCTGATGGTGGCCCTCGCCCTGCTCGACGAGCACCCGGCCCACCGGCCGCTGCGGATGCTCGCGGCCGACCTCGCCTTCACCCTGCCGGTGGTGGCCCCGCTGGCGCGCAAGTCCGGAAACACCCTGGCCTGCGCCGAGGACGCCGAGCGCCTGCTCGCGGCCGGGGAGCTGGTCGGCGTCTGGCCGGAGGGCTACAAGGGGCTGGGCAAGCCGTTCCGCGACCGGTACCGCCTACAGCGCTTCGGACGCGGCGGCTTCGTCGAGGTGGCGCTGCGCACGGGCACGCCGATCGTGCCGGTGGCGGTGATCGGCAGCGAGGAGATCTACCCCATGCTGGCCAACCTGCGCCGGCTGGCCCGCCTCCTCGGCGTGCCGTACGTGCCGGTCACCCCGACCTTCCCGCTGCTCGGCCCGCTCGGGCTGGTGCCGCTCCCCTCCAAGTGGCTGATCGAGTTCTGCCCGCCGATCGAGACGAGCGGCTACGGGCCCGACGCGGTGCTGGACCCGATGGCCGTGTTCGACCTGACCGACCAGGTCCGCGACACCATCCAGCAGACGGTCCACAAGAACCTGGTCACCCGCGGCGGCGTGTTCCTGTAAGGGGTAAGGGGTCCCCGCGCGACTACCTGGACGTTCCAGGGTCGGTATCCCCAGCTGAGTGGTACTCGACCTGGCCCGGTAGTCACGCGGGGACCCCTGAGCGCGGTGGCGCCCGGCCACGAGTCGAGCTACGGGAGCAGCGGCGCGGTCGTCGTCGTGGGCGGCGCGGTCGTGGGCGGCGCGGTCGTGGGCGGCGGCGTGGTCGGCGGCGGCGTGGTCGGCGGGCGCGGCGTGGTCGGCGGGCGCGGCCGGGTGGTGATCGGCGGCCTCACGGTGGTGCCCGGGGTGCCCGTGGTCGGCGGCGCGATCACCCCACCCCTGCTGCTGGTCTGGGGCGGGAGCCGGCCTGGCGTGGTGGCGCTGGTCGTGGTGCCGCCCGGCCCGGTCGTGGTCGGCTCACCCGCGGTGGTCTCGGGCGGGGAGGTGCCGGCGACCACGGCCGGCCCCCCGGCGCCGGTCGTGGTCGTGCCCAGGCACCCGGCGGTGCCGCACTTCGAGGACGAGCCGGCCAGGGCGTTGACGATCACGAAGCCGGCGCCGGCGGCCATGACCACCCCGACCAGCGTCATGAGCACGACCCGGTGGGACAGGAGCGCGACGAGCCCGGACAGCCGGGCGCCCTTGGCCCGGGACGAGCGCCGCAAGCGGGAGGCGCGCCGCATGGGCAGCTCGGCCGGGCCTTCGGTCTCCGTGACGACCGCGTCGGCGACCAACTCCTCGCGCACGCGGTACACGAAGCTCGGGTCGGGAGGAACCACCACGGTCGCCGCGGCCTCGCGCAGGGAGGAGGCGACAGCCAGCGCGTTGGCCATGTTCTGGTCGTCGTCGGTGAGGTCGGCGCTCCACCGGTTCAGACGGCGCTCGAACTCGTCGGCCCGCCGCCGGTCGCTCTGGGCCGGGTCCAGGAAGTACGGCTCGGGCGTTGACGCGCCGTTCTCGGACGACGCTTCGCCCCTGGCCGTCCGGAGCGCGGGCGACTCCTGGCTGCGCTCCCACAGCGTGGAGCAGGCCAGCAGCTGGAGCGCCTTGGTCACCCGGGGCCGGTAGCCGGTCAGGTGGGCGGTGTGGACCAGGGAGTGACCGAGCAGGAGGCGGAGGATGACGACCTCCCGCTCCGGGTCGTCGAGCAGGGCGACGTCGCCGACCACGCTCTCGTCGTCGCCGTGGGGCCGGGCGGCACGCCCGTGCGCGACCGCGTCGCGCGCCATCGCGATCAGCCACGCGCCCAGCTCGCCCTCGCCCCGGGCAACCACCGGCAGCCAGGTCATCACGTCGCGGAAGACCCGCTCGGTCAGCTCCTCCGCGACCTCTGGGTCGCGCGTCCAGGCGACCAGGTAGCCGTACACGTCGTCGACGTAGCGGTCGTACAGCTCGGCGATCGCCTCCGGGTCGCGGGCCATGGCCTGCTCGACGAGCCTGCGCTGGACCGCGATGGCCTCGGTCAGGTTGCCGTTGCGGCAGCCGCAGGTGATCGTCCCGACCTCGATCTCGCCGGTCGGCGGGGCCGGTGCCCGGTTTGGCGTCATCGTTGCAGCACCAAGAGCTGGACGCCAGCGGCGGCGACGATCACCACCAGCAGTACCGCGACCAAGACGGCGGTGCCTGTGCGCATGTTGCTCGCTCCCTGGCCGTTCCGTGATCCGGCCCGTCCGCCCATGGGTCCGGACGGCATGGACCGGACAGCGGGCGATCCTACCCCTTCCGAGCCACAGGTTTCGAACCCCCGCGTGCAGCAACGGGCGTCCCCCGCCCGGCCCACCTGCAACCACCCTAGAGGATCAGGGTCGCTAGAGAGGATCAGGGGTCGCTGGCCTCGGCCCGCTCGGCTCCGGCGGCCAGGTGCTTGCGGGCGGTCTCGACGTTGTCGCGGAGCACGGCGATCAGGCCGGCCCGGTCCTCGGTCCACGGCCGCACGTCGAGCTCGAGGGTGACCGCGCCGCCGAAGCCGGTCTGCCCGAGCCGCTCCAGGAACTCGGGCACGGGCAGGACACCCTGGTCGAGCGGGGCGTGGGTGTCGCGCCCGCGCCCGGCGTTGTTGGAGGCGTGCACGTGCACGACCCGGTCGCCGAGCTCGGCCTGGGCCTCCAGGAGGTCGATGCCGGCCACGGCCAGGTGGCTCGTGTCCAGGGTCACCCAGGGGTAGCGCCCGAGCTCGGCCAGCTCGATGCCGCTCTGGAACGGCAAGGGCCGGCCGTTCACCCAGACCGGGAACATGTTCTCCACCGCGATCGTGACCCCGGTCGCCTCGCGCACCTCGACGATGCGCTCGACCAGCCAGTCCGTGTACCGGAGCTGCCAGCGGTAGGGCGGGTGGATCACGATCGTCGACACCTGGGCCGCCTCAGCGAACGCGACGCAGCGCTCGATCTTGCCCTTGGGGTCGGTGCCGAAGACCAGCCAGGTGGCGAGCAGGAAGGGCCCGTGGACAGCGCGGACGGGCAGGTCGTACCGGGCCGCGACGGCCGCCATGCGGTGCGGGTCCTGGCTCAGGCGGTCCTGGGTGATCATCAGCTCGGCGCCGTCGAACCCGGCCTCGGCGATCGTCTCGAAGGTCTCCTCGAGCGAGTGCATGTAGAACGGTCCGGTGGCGGCGAGCACGGGAGGGTGCTGGGGCACGAGCGCTCCTCGGTCGAGGAAGAGTCGGTCCTGGGGGCCTGGCCGGGCGCCCAGGACGGGCAGGGACGTCGGCGTCCCACCACGATGGTAACAACTGCCCGGCGACACCGGCCGACCCGCGGTGCCGCGCAGGTGAACAGCAGGCTTCGGGACTAGACTTTCCCCGTGCACTGGCTACTCCCGTCCATCGCCACGGCCGCGTCGGCCGCGTTCGCGGTCGCGGTGCTGGGCCAGTACCGCCGCCGGCGCAGACCCTACCAGCTCGCCTGGGGTGCCTCGCTGTCGATGTTCGCGGTCGCCTCGCTGGCGCTGACGGTCGGGACGGCCAGCCAGTGGACGCCGGCCGGGTTCAAGCTCTACTACCTGTTCGGCGCGGTCCTGAACGTGCCCTGGCTTGGCCTCGGCACGGTGCTCCTGCTGGCCAGGCGCCCGCTCACCCGCCGCGCCTACCTCGCCGGCCTGGTGGTGTTCAGCCTGGCCAGCGTGGCGCTGGTGGCCATGGCCAAGGTCGGCGCGGCCGACCTGGCCGGCCAGGTTGTGCCCGAGGGCAGGCGGTTCCTGCCCGTCGGCGTGCGTGCCCTGGCCGTGCTCGGCAACGTGGTCGGCACCGCCGTGGTGGTGGGCGGCGCCGTGGCCAGCGGGTACGGGCTGCGCCACCAGCGCCATCTCCGGGCCCGGTTCGAGGGCAACCTGCTCATCGCGCTCGGCGTGCTGCTTGCCGCAAGCGGCGGGGTGTTCGCCTTCCTGGACCGGAGCAACAGGCTGGCGACCGGCCTCGCCCTGGGGGCCACGGTCATGTACGTGGGGTTCCGGCGCGCCTCCGCGCCGGCGCGCCCGGGCCCGGCGCGGGCAGGCCCGGTGAGGGCGGGGCCGTGACCGCGGTCACCCTGTACACCCGGGTCGGCTGCCACCTGTGCGAGGCAGCCGAGGAGGTGCTCCGGGCCGAGCAGGCCACGATCCGGTTCGCGCTCGAGCTGGTCGACGTCGACCGCGACGCGGGGCTGGCCCGCCGCTACGGGGTCCGGGTGCCCGTCGTCGCAGTCGACGGGGAGGAGATCTTCGAGTACGAAGTTCCGGTCGACCTGCTCCGCGCCTGCCTGCAAGCCCGGAGTACCGTTTGAGAAGCCTGTCACAAGGGCCTAGACTCGAAGGACAGACGCGGGACGCCTGCCCCGCCAGCCGTTGGACCGCAGGGGAGACCTGAGCATCGTGCGAGACCGCAGCATCCCGGAAGCCACCGTAGCCCGACTCCCCATCTACCTGCGCTGCCTGGTCGACATGGCCGAGCGGGGAACGCATACGGTCTCCTCCGAGCAGCTCGCGGAGGCCGCCGGGGTCAACTCCGCCAAGGTGCGCAAGGACCTCTCCTACCTCGGGTCGTACGGCACCCGGGGCGTCGGCTACGACGTGGAGTACCTCATCTACCAGGTCCGGCGCGAGCTGGGGCTCGAGCAGGACTGGGCGGTGGCCATCGTCGGGGTCGGCAACCTGGGCCACGCCCTGGCCAACTACCACGGCTTCAGGGAGCGCGGGTTCCGCATCGTCGCCCTCCTCGACGCCGACCCGGCCAAGGTCGGCGAGCGGGTCGGCGACGTCACCGTCGAGCACATCGACGACCTCGACCGCATCGTCAAGGAGGAACAGGTCGCCATCGGGGTGGTCTCCACCACGGCCTCCTCCGCCCAGGAGGTGTGCGACCGGCTGGTCGCCGCCGGCGTGGCCTCGATCCTGAACTTCGCCCCCGCCCACGTGCAGGTCCCCCCGGGCGTGTCGCTGCGCAAGGTCGACCTCTCCACCGAGCTGCAGATCCTGTCCTTCCACGAGCAGCGCCGGGCAGCCGTGGACCTGGTCCGCCAGACCGCGGCCAGGCCGCTGGCGGACCCCGGGACGGCCCCCCCAGTGACCAGAAGCTGACCTGCAGGTCATGACGGCCAGGTACCCGATCCTCGTCGACCTTGCCGGTCGCCCGACCGTGGTGGCCGGCGGCGGCCCGGTGGCCGAACGGAAGGTACGCGGGCTGCTCGCCGCCGGCGCGACCGTGCGGCTGGTCAGCCCCGAGGTGACGCCGGGCCTGGCCGACCTGGCCGGGCGGGGCGAGATCGTGGTCGAGGCGCGAGCCTGGCGGCCGGGGGACCTCGCCGGCGCCGTGCTGGCCGTGGCCGCCACCAGCGACCCGGCCGTGAACGCCAGGGTAGCCGAGGAAGGCCGGTCCAGCGGCGTGCTGGTGAACCGGGCCGACAGCCCGGACGGCGGCGGGTTCACCGTGCCCGCTGTGCTCCGCCGGGGCGACCTCACGGTCGCGGTCGCCACCTCCGGGCG
The DNA here is from genome assembly GCA_036000965.1 of Actinomycetes bacterium. Taxonomy (NCBI): domain Bacteria; kingdom Bacillati; phylum Actinomycetota; class Actinomycetes; species Actinomycetes bacterium. Next base: position 13,620 of record DASYUT010000196.1, on the reverse strand, counting down.
GACGCCGGGGCTGGCCGGGGCGCTCCGGCGCCGGCTCGAGGGGGTCCTCGGGCCGGAATGGGCCGAGCTGGTCGAGCTGTTCGCCGCCAATCGCGGTAGCCTTCCCAGGGCCGCCGACCAGGCGGCCTGGGACGGCCTGCTCGCACCCGACGTGCTCGAGGCCGTCCGCCGCGGCCAGCCTGCCATCGTACGCGAGAGGATCCGGGCATGCCGGTCTTCGTCGTCGGCCTGAACTTCAAGAGCGCCCCGCTCGACCAGCTCGAGCGGCTCGCGGTCGACCAAGAACGCAGGCCCAAGGCACTCGCCCACCTGCTCGCCCAGGATCACGTCCACGAGGCCGTGGTCCTGTCGACCTGCAACCGGGTCGAGGTCTACACCGCGATCAGCCGCTTCCACGGCGGCGCGGCCGACGTGCGCCACTCCCTGGCCGAGTTCCACCACCTCGACCCGCAGGACTTCGCCCACCACCTCTACGCCTACTACGAGGAGCGCGCGGTCCAGCACCTGTTCGCGGTCGCGTCCGGGGTCGACTCGATGGTGGTCGGCGAGACCCAGGTCCTCGGGCAGGTGCGCGAGGCCTTCCAGGGCGCGACCGCCGAGCGGGCCGTCGGGCCGGTCCTGTCGACCCTGTTCCGCCAGGCGATCAAGGTCGGCCGCCGGGCCAGGGCCGAGACGCGGATCGGCGCCGGGCTCACCTCCACCCTGACCGTGGGCATGCGGGTCGCCGAGGGGCAGCTCGGCAGCTTGGCCGGCCGCCGGGTGCTGGTGGTGGGCGCGGGCCGGATGGGCCGCCTGGCCGGCCGCACGGTACGCGCGTGCGGTGCCGGCGAGCTCGTCGTGGCCAACCGCACCGCCGCCAACGGCGCCGCCCTCGCCCGCGAGCTCGGCGGTCGTTCGGTGCCCCTGGACCGGATCGAGGACGAGCTGGTCGCGGCCGACCTCGTCGTCGCCTCGACCGCGGCGGTCGCACCCACTGTCACCGCGGGCGTGGTGGCTGCGGCCACGGCCCGCCGTCGTGCCAGCGGCGTGCCCTCGACGCTGGTCGTGCTCGACCTCGGGGTGCCGAGGGACGTCGATCCCGACGTGCGTGCCCTGCCCGGGGTGGTCCTGGCCGACCTGGACGGGCTCCGGGCCGTGCTCGAGACCGAGGACGCCGGCCGGCGCGACGAGATCGAGCGCGTCCGCGAGCTGATCGCGGCCGAGTCCCAGGCGTTCATGAGCTGGCAGCGGGAGGCGCGGCTCGGCCCGACCATCCGCGCCCTGCGGACCCGGGCCGAGGAGGTCCGCCGGCGGGAGCTGAACCGGGCCGCCTCCCGCCTCTCCGGCCTCTCCGAGCGTGAGCGGGCGGCGGTCGAGGCGGTTACCAAGGGCCTGGTCAACAAGCTGCTGCACGAGCCGGTGGTGCGCGGCAAGGCGCTCGCCGCCGGCCCGGACGGCGACCTCTACGCCCGCATGCTGCGAGAGCTGTACGCCCTGGACGACCTCGATGCCTGACAAGCCAGCGCCTGTCAAGCCCGCGCCCGACGAGCCTTCGATCCGCATCGCGACCAGGGGGAGCGCCCTGGCCCTGGCCCAGAGCAGGCTGGTCGCCGACGGGCTCGCGACGGCCTGGCCAGGGCTCCAGGTTGTCATCGTCCCGGTCGTGACCGAGGGCGACCGGCGCCGGGACGTGCCCACCACCGCGCTCGGGGGCAAGGGGGTGTTCACCGCCGCGGTGCAGGAGGCGGTGCTCGACGGCCGGGCCGACCTGGCCGTGCACTCGGCCAAGGACCTTCCCGCGGCCCAGGTGCCCGGGCTCGTGCTGGCCGCGGTGCCCGAGCGCGAGGACCCGCGGGACGTGCTGGTGACCCGGCAGCCCGAGCGCGAGGGCCCGCGGGACGTGCCGGTGACCCGGCAGCCCGAGCGCGGGCCGGCAGCCGGCGACCTGGACCGCCTGCCGCGCGGCGCCCGGGTGGGCACCGGCAGCCCACGCCGGCTCGCACTGCTCTCCTGGCTGCGTCCGGACCTGGAGGTCGTCGGAGTCCGCGGCAACGTCGACTCCCGGGTCCGCCGGGTGCGCTCGGGCGAGCTGGACGCGGCCGTGCTGGCCGCCGCCGGGCTCCGCCGGCTCGGCCTGGCCGAGGAGGCCGCCGCGCCGCTCGACCCCGAGGTCTTCACCCCGGCGCCCGGCCAGGGCTGCCTTGCCGTCGAGGCGCGCGAGGACGACACCAGGGTGCTCGGCCTGCTCGGCGTCCTCACCCACCGGCCCTCGCGGGTGGCGCTGCGGGGGGAGCGCGCCTTCCTGGCCCGGCTCGGCGGCTCCTGCACGCTCCCGGCCGGGGCGCTGCTGCGCGCCCCGGAACCGGACAGCGGGGGGCGCCTCGAGATCCAGGGCTTCCTGGCCGCCGCTGACGGCAAGGGCCTCGTCCGCGAGCGCCTGCTCGGGCCGCCCGACGACCCCGAAGGCCTCGGCCAGGCCCTGGCCGACCGCCTGCTGGCGGCCTGCGGACCGGAGGTCCGCGCCCTGGTGGAGGCGAGCCGCCGGTGAACCAGGCCTGGCGCCCGGACCCCGAGGGGCGCCCAGACCGGGCGGGGCGCCCCGACCCGGAGGAGCGCCTGGATCTGGCGGGGCGTCAGGACCCCGGCGGGCACCCGAAGCCGGCGGGGCGCCCGGATCCGGCGGGGCGCCCGCACCCGCAGGGGCGTCAGGACCCGGGGGGACGATCGCACCCGGAGGCGGCCGCCCGGCCGCCCGGCCGCCCGGCCGCCAGGACCGGGATCGTGCACATCGTCGGTGCCGGCCCGGGCGATCCCGGGCTGGTCACCGTGCGCGCCCTCGAGCTGGTCGGCCAGGCCGACGTGCTCGTCTACGACCGCCTGATCCCGCCCGGGCTGGTCGAGGCGGCGCCCAGCGGGTGCGAGCGAGTCGACGCCGGCAAGCTGCCCGACCGCCACCCTCTGGCGCAGGCTCAGATCAACGCCTTGCTCGTCGACCGGGCCAGGGCGGGCGGGCGGGTGGTCCGGCTCAAGGGCGGCGACCCGTTCGTGCTGGGGCGCGGGGGCGAGGAAGCCGAGGCGTGCGCCGAGGCCGGAGTGCCCTTCGAGGTCGTCCCCGGGGTCTCCTCGGCCGTGGCAGTCCCCGCCTACGCCGGCATCCCAGTAACCCACCGCGACCTGTCGAGCACGTTCGCCGTGGTCACCGGGCATGAGGACCCGAACGGAGAGCCCGCCAGCACCCGCTGGGCGGCCCTGGCCCGGGTCGGCACGGTCTGCGTGCTCATGGGGATGGGGCGCCTGGCCGCCATCGCGGACCGGCTGACCGAGGCCGGACGCCACCCGGACACACCGGCCGCCGTGGTGGAGCAGGGCACGACCCCGGCCCAGCGGGTCGTGCGGGCCACGCTCGCCACCATCGCCGAGGAGGCCGTCCGGGCCGGCGTCCGCGCTCCCGCCGTGATCGTGATCGGCGAGGTCGTGGCCATGGGCGACCGCCTGGCCTGGTACGAGAACCGGCCGCTGTTCGGCCAGACCGTGCTCGTGCCCCGGACCCGCGAGCAGGCCAGCTCCTTCTCCGCGCTGCTCCGCGAGCGCGGCGCCGAGCCGCTCGAGGCGCCGACCATCGAGGTGCGGCCGCCAGAGACCACCGCCGAGCTGGACCGGGCGGTCGGGCTGCTCGCCGCCGGCGCCTACGACTGGGTCGTGCTGACCAGCGCCAACGGCGTGGCCGCACTGCGCGACCGTGTCGAGGCAGCTGGCCTGGACGCCCGAGCGCTCGGGCGGGCCCGGGTGGCCGCGGTGGGGCCGGCCACCGAGGCCCAGCTACGCGCGTGGGGGATCGCCGCCGACCTCGTGCCGGACGTGGCCACCACCGCGGCGCTCGGCGAGGCGTTCCCGGACCTGCCCGGCCGGGTGCTGCTGCCGCGGGCGGACCTCGCCAACCCCGAGCTCTCCCGGGCCGTCGCGGCCAAGGGCGGCGACCCCGACGACGTCGTCGCCTACCGCACCGTCCCCCTCGAGGAGATGGACCCCGCCGCCCGCAAGCGGCTGGACGGCGGCGAGGTGGACTGGGTCGCGTTCACCGCGGCCTCGACCGTGACCGGGTTCGTCCGCGCCTACGGGGGTCCGCCTCCGGACGGCGTGCGGGTCGCGGTCATCGGGCCGGTCACCGCCGGGGCGGCCCGGGCGGCCCGCATGCAGGTCGCCGCCGAGGCCCGCGAGCACACCATCCCCGGCCTGGTCGCCGCCATCGAGCAGGCCGTGGCCGCCCCGCGGCCCCAGCCGTAGCGCTCCTCGCGGTGGGTCACGGCGTGGCGGGCCTCGACCAGCGCGCGCCGCAGCAGCGACCGGTGCCGGTTGACCAGAATCCTGCGCGCGTAGGCGGCGGCCTGGTCGCGCCGCCGCAGCCGCGGCCAGGCCGCGAAGGTCCGCGCGGTGGCCTCCTGGGCCAGTTCGTCGGCCTCGTGCCAGCTTCCGGTCAGCAGGAAGCCGAGCCGCCGCAGCGGCCAGTACTCGTCGCCGAAGAAGTCGGCGAACTCCCGGTTGTCGCCCCTCATGACGCCTACACGCGAGCTGCCTACGCCAGGTTGCACCCGATCCTGCCGCCGACGGTGGTCGCGTCTGGGGACGGTGCGGTGTACGGTTCGGGCGCCCCAGATCCACCCGCCGGGCACCGAGGAGTGAGGATGCAGCCACCGCCCTTCCCGACCAGCCGTCCTCGCCGTCTGCGCCGCACCCGGGTGCTGCGCGACCTCGTCCGGGAGACGAGCGTCACGCGCCGGGACCTGGTGGCGCCCCTGTTCGTCAAGGAGGGCATCGGCGAGCCGGTCGCGATCTCGTCGATGCCCGGCCACTGGCAGCACACCCTGGAGAGCCTGCGCAAGGAGGCCGCCGAGCTGGCCGCGCTCGGCATCCCGGCGCTGCTGCTGTTCGGCGTTCCGGCGTCCAAGGACGCCGAGGGCTCGCAGGCCTGGGCGCCCGACGGGATCGTGCAACGGGCGCTCCAGGCGCTCCAGGCCGACCTCGGCGACGAGGTGGCCCTGATCGCCGACCTGTGTCTGTGCGAGTACACCAGCCACGGCCACTGCGGGCTGCTGGAGGAGGATGGTCCGGTCGACAACGACGCCACCCTCGAACGGTACGGGCGGATCGCCGTGGCGCAGGCCCGGGCCGGCGCGGACGTGGTCGCGCCCAGCGGCATGATGGACGGGCAGGTCGGCGTCGTCCGCGCCGCCCTCGACGAGGCCGGCTTCACCGATACCGCCATCCTCGCCTACGCCGCCAAGTACGCGTCGGCCCTGTACGGCCCGTTCCGGGAGGCGGCCGAGGGCGCGCCCAAGTTCGGCGACCGCACCGCCTACCAGATGGACCCCGGCAACGGCGACGAGGCCATCCGGGAGGTCGGGCTCGACATCGCCGAGGGCGCCGACCTCCTCATGGTCAAGCCCGCCCTGGCCTACCTGGACGTCGTCTGGCGGGTCAAGCAGGCGTTCGGGCTGCCTACGGCCGCCTACCACGTGTCCGGGGAGTACGCGATGGTGAAGGCAGCCGCCGAACGGGGCTGGCTCGACGGCGAGCGCACCATGCTCGAGGTGCTGACCGGCATCCGGCGCGCGGGCGCCGACCTGATCGTGACCTACTTCGCCCGCGAGGCCGCCCCGCTGCTGTAGCACGCGCCCAGCGACCCAGGAGGTCACCTTGGCCACGCACGAGGTCCGCGTCGACTACTCCAAGGCATTGGGCGAGGAGCCGGGCACCGGGCACAACCGCTGGCACCCGGGCGTCGCCCCGATCGTCCACTGCGACCCGGGCGACGAGGTCGTCCTCGACACGCGGGACGCCTTCGACGGGCAGATGGGCCCCGACGCCACCCTCGAGACGGTCGCCGCGCCCAACCTCAACGTCGTCCACCCGCTCACCGGGCCGGTGTTCGTGCACGGCGCCGAACCGGGCGACGTCCTCGAGGTCGAGATCCTCGACGTCGAGCCGGACAGCTACGGCTACACCGTGCAGGTGCCCGGCTTCGGGTTCCTTCGGGACGTGTTCCCCGACCCGTTCATGGTGCGCTGGTCGATCGCTGGCGGGTGGGCGGAGTCCGGGGACCTGCCCGGCGTCCGCATCCCCGGTCATTCGTTCATGGGCACCATCGGGCTGGCGCCGAGCCGCGAGCTGATGGCGGCCTGCGCGGCCAGGGAGCAGGCCGCCCTGGACCAGGGCGGGTTCGTGCTGCCACCCGACCCCACCGACGCCGTGCCCGCCGACGAGGCGATCGCCCGCGAGGCGCTGCGCACCATCCCACCCCGCGAGACCGCCGGGAACGTCGACATCAAGCAGCTTGGCAAGGGCGCCCACCTGTACATCCCGGTGTACGAGCCCGGCGGCCTGTTCTCGGCCGGCGACGCCCACTTCGCGCAAGGCGACTGCGAGACCTGCGGCACCGCCATCGAGATGCGCTCCACCCTGCACGTCCGCTTCACGGTCCACCAGGGCATGGCCGCGGCCAGGAACATCCGGGATCTCCAGTTCGCCAGGGACGACTACCACGTCGCGCCCGAGTTCGCGGCGCCCCGCCGGTTCTTCGCCACCACCGGGCTGTCGGTCACCAAGGACGGGGAGAACCGGCCCGAGGACCTGACCCTGGCGGCCAGGAACGCCCTGCTGAACATGATCGACCACCTCGGCCACCACGGCGGCTGGACGCCGCAGCAGGCCTACGCGATCTGCAGCGTCGCCGTCGACCTCAAGGTCAGCGAGCTGGTCGACGTGCCGAACTTCGTGGTCTCGGCGTTCCTCCCCCTGGACATCTTCAAGAGCTAGGTCCCCCCAACGGCCCCCCAAGAGCGCCGGTGCCATGGCCGGGCCGATCGGTGGGCCGGAATGGTCTCCGCTGAATCTCCGCATCCTGGATGCGGTTTCTCAACCTGAGCCGCCTATCCTCGACTTGCACGACGGCCAGATCCGCCCCGAGCGGCGCGAGCCGCACGGCTGCCGGATGGTCGTCGTCCTACCAGGAGGGAAGCCATGAGCCAGGCGGCGGGCGAGGAGACGCTGGCCGTCCCCGGGACCGTCCCGACCGTGCTCGACCCGGCCGACGGCTGGGTCGTCGCCGGGGTGGCCGCGACCGCCGTGGCCACCGACCTCGCGCTGCGGTCAGGGGCGCTGGGGCTTGCCGGGGCGCTGCTGGTGCTCGTGGCCGCGGTGGCCCTCCTGGCCTGCGGCCGGCTCGCGACCTGGCAGGCCAGGCTGGTTGCGGCGGTCGCGCCCGTGTTCGGCGCCTTCCTGGCCATACGCACCAGTGCCTGGCTACTGCCGCTGGACCTGCTGGCCGCCCTGGGCCTGCTCGCGCTCGGGGCGTCGCTGGCCCGGGGCGGGGACGTGCTCGACTTGACCGTCCCGCGGGTGGTCATGCGGGCGGTGCACGCCGTGCTCCACGCGATGGCCGCGCTGGCGTTCGCGGCCGCGCCGGCCAGGCGGGCCGCCCGCCGGCACCTCGGCGAGGCCGGGCGCGCCGAGGCGGTGCTGCGCGTGGTCGGCGGCGTGCTGCTCGCGGTCCCGCTGCTGCTCCTGCTCGGCTTCCTGCTCGCCTCGGCCGACGCGGTCTTCGCGAGCTTCTTCCGGGTCGACGTGGACCTGGCCAGCCTGGCCGGCCACGCCGCCGCGCTCGCCGTCGGGGCCTGGGGGGCTGCCTCCCTGCTCCGGGTCACCTCGGTCGTGCCGGTCGGCCCCCTCGGGCCGGGCCGCCGGATGCTCGGCAGCATCGAGGCGATGATCGTGCTTGCCGGCCTGGCCGTACTGTTCGCCGTGTTCGCGGCCGCCCAGGTGGTGGCGCTCTCCAAGGGCGGGCGCCACGTCCTTGCCACCGCCGGGCTGACCTACGCCGAGTACGCCCGGTCTGGTTTCTTCCAGCTCCTGGCCGTGGCCGTCATCACCCTGGGCGTCCTGCTCGCGCTCCGCGCGCTCACCGACCTCGAGCACCCTGGGCGGCGGCGGGCGTTCGCCGTCCTGGCCGAGGTCGCGGTCGCGCTCACCCTGGTCGTCGTGGTCGTCGCCATCCGCCGCCTCGACCTCTACGAGCGCACCTTCGGCCTGACGATGCTGCGCCTGTACAGCGAGCTGTTCAGCTACTGGGTCGGCGTGGTGTTCCTGCTGCTGGGCTGCTCCCTGGCCGGCCTCGGCAGCCGCCGGGCCTGGTTCCTGGGCGCCGCCGCCGCAGTCGGGCTGGCCCTGCTGCTCGCCCTCAACGTGGTCAATCCGGAGGCCGTGGTGGTACGGCCACAACCTCGCCCGTGCCCCTGCGGCGGAGGCAGGCTCGCTCGACCCGGCTGGACGCTTCGACACAGCTGAGCGCCTCGACCAAGCCTATCTCGCCGGCCTGTCCGACGACGCGGTCCCCACGCTGGTCGACCGGGTGCCGTCCCTGGACCCGGCCGCGCGCGCCGCCGTGACCGCGCGACTCTGCCAGGAGCGCCCCGCCCCGCGCTGGACCGGCTGGCCAGCCTGGAACCTCGGCCACGCGCGGGCCAGGCAGCGCCTCGCCGCCTTCTGCCCGTAACCGGCCCGGGCCTGGCGCGCTCAGGACGGCAGGGGCCGCTGGTAGTGGACGATCCGCTCGCCGAGGCCGTCGTCCTTCTCGCGGCCCGAGCGCCGGAAGCCCCGGCCCTCGTAGAGCCGGTGGGCGCGTGCGTTGTCGGCATGGGTCCACAGCTGGGCCCGTTCGTAGCCACGCGCCTGGGCCTCGGCCAGAAGCGGAAGTGCTCGAGCGGGCGAGCGGGATCACACTCGTCACCGGCGTGATGAAATGAGGCAGGACCAAGTCCAGATGAGGCAGGACCAAGCAACCACGGAAGGAAGGGTCGAGCATGCGCCCATGGAACGTGGACGCTCGAGGGCGGTTCGAGCAGCACACGATCTCGAGCCGGGTCCTTCGGGGCAACCCGCTCGGCGACCCGTACGAGCGGCCTGTCTGGGTCTACCTGCCGCCCGGGTACGGCGACGACCCGGACCGCCGCTACCCGACCGTCTACGTCATCCAAGGGCTCACCGGCCAGGTCGACATGTGGTGGAACCGCTCGCCGTTCCGGCCCAACGTTCCCGAGCGGGTCGACGAGCTGTTCGCGGGCGGTGGCACGCCATCCTGCATCGTCGTGCTGGTGGACGCCTGGACCTCGCTGGGCGGCAGCCAGTACCTGAACTCGCCTGGCACCGGCCGCTACCTCGACTACCTCTGCGACGAGGTGGTGGGGTTCGTCGACGAGCGCTACCTGACGCTCGCGAGCCGGGACCACCGCGGCCTGGCCGGCAAGTCGAGCGGCGGCTATGGCGCCATGGTCGTGCCGATGCTCCGTCCCGACGTGTTCGGCGCCCTGGCCAGCCACGCCGGCGACGCCCTGTTCGAAAGCTGCTACCTGCCCGACTTCCGGGTCGTGGCCAGGACCCTCCGCGACCGGTACGACGGCTCCTACGAGCTCTTCTGGGCCGACTTCCGCTCCCGGCCGGCGTTCAGCGTCGAACACGACGAGGAGCTGCTCAACGCCTGGTGCATGGCGGCCTGCTACTCGGCCGAGCCGGACGGCACGGTGACCCTGCCCTTCGACACCGCCACGGGGCGGCTGCGCGACGAGGTCTGGCAGCGGTGGCTCGATCTCGACCCGGTCCGGATGGCCCCCAAGCACAGGGACGCGCTGCGCTCGATGCGCGGCATCTGGATCGACGCCGGCAAGCGGGACGAGTACTACCTCGACCTCGGCGCGGCCGCGTTCGCCGCCGAGCTGGACGCCCTGGGCGTGGAGCATGTCTTCGAGCTGTTCGACGCCACCCACATGGCCATCGAGTACCGCTACCCGACGGCGATCGCCTTCCTCGCCCGACACCTGGGCCGGTAGGCCAGCGGACCATGCCCGACACCTGAGCTGGTAGGCCAACAGACCCCATCAACAGGGCACCCGTACGGGGAAGCCGTCGATCGTCGCCGCAGGCGTACGGCACAACCTGCAGAGCCTCCTGCAGAGCCTCGGAGAGCGGGCAAGTCGCTTCGCCCCATCAGGTCCTTGGGCCGCGATCAGAAGCGGCCGCTGCGGAGGAGGTGGCGGGGGCGGCCGTCCGGGTCGACGATGGTGGCGTAGACGGGGCGTGCCCACCAGGCGGCCCAGGGCTTGACCCGGCCCGGGTCGTGCACAGTGGCTCGACCAGGCGGACGGGGGCCCCGCCGGCCGTCCCGCTTCCAGACGGTGAGCGCCTCGGCAGCGTCCTGCCAGGCACGGAACCCGCGCTCCGGGTCCAGCAGGTCGGCATCATCACCTGGCGCCCGGCCGAGATGCTCGCGCCACAGGCGCAGGCGCAGCTCCCGGGCGAACACCCGGGCGCCGTCGCCCAGCCCAGCGGGGTCGGTCGGGTCCCCGGGGTGCAGGGTGCCGTCGAGCACGGCAGCGGCCAGCTCGGCGTCATGGGTCCACGAGCGCCGGTTGAGGTTGTCCGAGCCGACGGCCGCCCACACGTCGTCGATCACGCACACCTTGGCGTGCACGTAGATGGGGGTGCCGTTCTCGTTCTCGAGGTCGTAGACGGCTACCCGGTCGCCTCCGGCGGACCGGACCACGTCCATCGCGGTCTGCTGGCCGATCCGGTTCGGGGGCCCGGAGAGCCGACCGTCCCGGTCGGGGTAGCGTGGGACCACGGCCACGAACCGGAGCTCTGACGAGCGGCGCAGCGCGTCGGCGATCAGGCGGGCCACCTGCACCGACCACAGGTACTGGTCCTCGAGGTAGATCAGGCTCCTGGCCCGCCAGAACGCCTTGGCGTAGGCGCGGGCGATGCTCCGCTCTCCCCTCGGCGCGAACGGCAGGGCAGGCCGCTTGGCCGGGTAGGTACGCAGCACCTGGACCGCGTGCGGGCCGGCCGGCCCCGGGTCGGGCGGCATCGGCGGCAGGGGGTCGGGGTGCCTGGGCTCGCCGATCCGCCTGGTCAGCAGGGCTCGCCAGGGGTTGCGGTGGTCGAGCGGGGTGGGGTCCCCCCAGCGCTCCCGGAAGGTGAGGTCCAGGTCGCCCACTGCCGGGCCGCGGACCTCGAGCTGCGCGTCGTGCCAGGGCGGCCGGGGGCCGTAGCGCGGGTCCATGTCGACCGGCTGGGGGTCGCCGAGGTGGCGTTCGTCGTCCCGCCGGCCGTGGCACAGGTCGATCCCGCCCAGGAAGGCGACGTCCTCGTCCTCGCGGCCGGGGTGGCGGACCACCACCAGCTTCTGGTGCTGGCTGCCCGGGCCCCTGACCCGCGCGTCGAGCAGGATCTCGCCCCCTGCCTGGTTCACGACCTCCCCGAGGTGCAGGTTCGACTCCTCGGTGAAGTGGGTCCAGCGCGGGTGGGAGCGCCACAGCAGGCCACGCACCTGCACGCCCCGCTCGGCCAGGCCGGCGAGCACGGTCCCGACCTCGGTGCCCGGGCCGTCCAGGCGCTCGTCGGCGTCCCCGCACCAGTCGGTCAGGAAGACGAGATCGCCAGGCCGAAGCGAGCGCAACTCGGCCAGCAGGCACCGGAGGTAGGTGGCCCCGTGCACCAGCGCCTCGGCGCGGTTGCCCTCGGTCCAGGCCCGCCCGTCGCCACGCCGGCGGTCGATCTCGGTGGCCCGGTTGCCGCGTTCGTCGGCACGTAGGAACCAGTCGTCCAGCTTCAGCGCCCGACCTCCTTCGCTCGTTGCATCCCCAGAGTCTGGCGCACATCGCGGCCTGCCCCCAAGCCAGGGGACGGCCGGCGCACCGGCCGGGCCGGTCGTAGACTGGCCGGCGTGGAGGTTCCGGCCGGGGGAGGTCCGGCCAGGGGCGCCCTCCGGCCCAGGGACGTCCAGCCAGGGACGTGCGGCCAGGGACGTGCGGCCAGGGACGTCCAGCCAAGGAGCGTGGAGCTTGCGGTACCGCTTCCTCACCCAGGACCGGGGTCAGACCAGCGGCCAAGCCGCCTGCCGGTTCGTGCTGGGCCACCCGGCCGTGGCCACGGTCCTTGCCGACATCGATGACGAGGAGCGACTGGTGGAGTACGCGACAGCCTCCGACCTGCCCGACCTGACCGCCGAGGACACCGGCCGCCTCGCCGAGCTCCACGAGGCTCGGCGATGACCGGCGGGAGCCGCCAGCGCGGCGTGCCGCGCAGCACGGCGCTGTTCGAGCGGGCACGGGCGCGGATTCCCGGTGGGGTCAACTCGCCGGTGCGCGGGTTCGGGGCGGTCGGCGGCACGCCGCGCTTCTTCGCCCGCGGGCAGGGTGCCTGGCTGTGGGACGTGGACGGCAACCGGTACGTCGACCTGGTCCTCTCGTGGGGCCCGCTGATCGCCGGGCACGCCCACCCCCGCGTGGTGGAGGCGGTCCAGGCCGCGGCCGCCCGGGGCACGTCGTTCGGCGCGCCCACCGAGGCCGAGGTCGAGCTGGCCGAGGAGGTCGCGCGCCGGGTCCCCGCGGTCGAGAAGCTGCGCATGGTCAACTCGGGCACGGAGGCGACGATGAGTGCCGCCCGGCTGGCCCGGGCCGCCACCGGCCGGGCAAGGATCGTGAAGTTCGCCGGCTGCTACCACGGCCATGCCGACGGCCTGCTGGCCGCGGCAGGCTCTGGCGTCGCCACCCTGGGCCTGCCCGACTCCCCGGGGGTGACGAGCGCCCAGACCGCGGACACGATGGTCCTGCCCTACAACGACGAGAACGCGCTCGCTGCGGCCTTCGCGACCGCGGGCGCGGAGATCGCCGCGGTCATGGTCGAGCCGGTGGCGGCGAACATGGGAGTCGTCCCGCCCACGGCCGGCTTCCTGGCCGCCCTGCGCCACGAGACCCGGCGGGCGGGCGCGCTGCTCGTGGTCGACGAGGTCATGACCGGGTTCCGGATCCACCCCGCCGGCGCCACCGGCATGTACGGGCTGGAACCGGACCTCCTCACCTTCGGGAAGGTCGTCGGCGGCGGGCTGCCGGCGGCCGCCTACGGCGGCCCGGCCACGCTCATGGGCCAGGTCGCGCCCGAGGGGCCGGTGTACCAGGCCGGCACCCTGTCTGGAAACCCGCTGGCCACCGCGGCCGGCCTGGCGACGCTGTCGCTGCTGGACGCCAGGGCATACAAGCGCCTCGACGAGGTGGCGGACATGCTCGCGGACGGCGTGCAGGCAGCCTTCGACGACGCCGGGCTCCCAGGCCGCGTCCAGCGGGCCGGGAACCTGTTCAGCGTGTTCATGACCAAGGACGAGGTGCTCGACTACGCAGCCGCCCGGAACCAGGACACCGGCGCATACGCCCGCTTCTTCCATGCCATGCTCGACCGAGGTGTGTACCTCCCGCCGAGCGCCTACGAGGCATGGTTCGTGTCCATCGCCCATACCCAGGCCGACGTCGACCACGTGCTGTCCGCCGCCCGGGAGGCGGCCATGGTCGCGGCCCGGGCCCCGGCCTGACCGGACCGGACACGGTCTGACCTCACCCCTGAGGTGGTCCGTGGGTGCTCCGTGACCCGGAGGCGGAGCCAGGCGAGCTGGCCATCGTCGTCCCGCACGCGGTGGTCGGTGGTGCTTGGCGGCCTTGGTTCCTGCTCGGTCTTGCCGGGGCCGCGCCCGGCCTGGGGCTGGGCCGGGTTGGGGCTGCTGCTGGTGGTGGGGTGGCTGGGCCGGGTTGGGGTTGGTGGTGG
>DASYUT010000195.1 GCA_036000965.1 Actinomycetes bacterium | reverse complement strand
GTACTGGGCTTCGCGGACGGCCAGACCGCTCGATCCCCGCCTGACCGTCTCTGGCATCGGCACCCTCCTGCGCCGGGACGAGCGACCAATTATCACCCAGCAGCGACAAGGTTCGACTGATGACGGCGGCCGAGAACGACCTGTTCCGCGCGGTGCATGACCTCTTCGGCCACGGCGCCGCGGGGCGGACGTTCGACCGCCACGGCGAGGAGGCGGCCTACCGCTCCCACGCCGAGATGTACTCGCCACTTGCGCGGCGGGCGCTGGCAACCGAGACCCGCGGCCAGAACGCTGCACTGATCTGGACGGGCGCGTTTGCCGAGCAGAAGGCGGGGCTCTTGCCCGTCTGGGCCTGGGAGGCATGACCCCAAGGAGCTGAGCGCGACCGCAACGGGCGCCCTGGCCGATGGCTGGGGCGCCCTTCGCGTGGCTGCGGGTACCCCGTAGCAATCGTGCCCGAGGGGTGCCCTGTTCAGGGTCCCTGAACAGGACCGCTGGACCGCTGCTCGCCAGTGATATCGTCGCCTCGACCAGGGAGGCCAGCGAGTGGAGAAGAAGCGGAGAATCCTGTCAGGCGTCCAACCCAGCGGCGCCGACAAGGTTGACAAGAGCCAGGGCCGCCCACACAGTCTTACCAACACGCATCTCGGCAACTACGTCGGGGCCTTCCGGCAGTGGGTCGACCAGCAGCACGAGTTCGAGGCCTACTACCCGGTGGTGGACCTGCACGCGATCACGCTGCCGTACGAGCCGGCGGAGCTGCGCGCGCGCACCCTCGAGGTGGCCGCCATCCTGCTCGCCTGCGGCCTCGATCCCGAGGTGTGCACCATCTTCGTGCAGTCGCACGTGCCCGAGCACACCGAGCTGGCCTGGATGTTCAACAGCATCGTGACCGTGGGCGAGCTGCGCCGCATGACCCAGTTCAAGGCGAAGGCGGCCCAGGGCAGCGAGGGCGCCGTGCCGGCGGGCTACTTCAACTACCCGGTGCTGCAGGCGGCCGACATCCTGATCTACAAGGCCGACCGCGTGCCGGTGGGGGAGGACCAGCGCCAGCACCTCGAGCTCGCCCGCGAGGTCGCCGGCACCTTCAACCACCGCTACGGGGTCACCTTCCCCCTGCCGGAGCCGTACATCCCCAAGGTGGGCGGCCGCGTCATGGACCTGCAGCAGCCAGAGGCGAAGATGTCGAAGTCGGCGGCGTCGGCGAACGGCCGCATCGAGCTGCTCGACCCGCCCGAGGTGATCCGCAAGAAGGTGCGCTCGGCGGTGACCGACTCCGGAAGGGAGGTGGCCGCGCGGCCCGACAAGCCGGCCATCTCCAACCTGCTGGAGCTGTTTGCCATCGCCAGCGGCCAGTCCGTCGGCGAGCTGGAGCTGGCCTACGCCGGCAGGGGCTACGGCGAGTTCAAGGCCGACCTGGCCGACGCGCTGGTCACGTTCCTCGCCCCGGTGCAGCAGCGCTACTACGAGCTGGCGGAGGACCCCCGGCGGCTGGCCGCGATCCTGGCCGCCGGCGCCGACAAGGCGCGCGCCGTCGCCCGCGAGACCCTGGCCGAGGTCAAGGAGCGCATGGGTTTCCTCCCCGGCCAGCCCGGCTGAGGTGCCCAAGCGCCGGCTGGGCGTGGTCGTCCTGCTGCCGGAGCCGGTCGCCACGCACGTGCAGGCCTGGCGGCGGGCCCTCCGTGAGCCCACCCGCGAGCGCATCGCGCCGCACCTCACCCTGGTCCCGCCACAGTCCGTGCCCGAGGAGCAGGTCGACGCCGCGGTCGCGCTGGTCGACCGGGCCGCCGCCGGAGCATTGCCGGCGGCCGTGACCCTGCGCGGCGCCGCCACCTTCCTGCCGGGCAGCCCGGTCACCTACCTGGCCGTCGACGACGGCGCCGCGGCCCTGGCCGGGCTGGAGGCGGCCCTGCGGGCCGAGCCGCTCGGGCGCCGTACGCACCCGTACCGCCCGCACGTGACCGTCGCCCAGGAGCTGCCCGCCGCCGAGCTGGAGGCGGCAGCGGCCGACCTGGCCGGCTTCCGAGCCAGCTTCCCGCTCAGCGAGATCACCCTCATGGCCCAGGAGCCCGACCGTGCCTGGCGTCCCCTGCACCGCGCCGCGGTCGGCGCCTCCGAGCTGGTCCGGGAGGTGCCCGTCGCCGAGGCGGCCAGCGCGGCGCTGTTCCTGCTCGACCCGCCCCACGTGCTGCTCGGCCGGCGCACCGAGAGCCATGGCCGCCGCTACCCGGGCGCCTGGGACGCGCTGGGCGGCAAGCCCGAGCCGGGCGAGAGCCTGCTGGCGGCGCTGCTGCGCGAGGTCCGCGAGGAGGCCGACATCGAGCCGCTGGACGTGGCGCCGCTCGGCTGCTTCCACGACGGCGACCGTGCCGACGCGTTCTTCGTGGCCACCGCCTGGCGCGGGCAGGTGCGCAACGCCGAGCCGTCCGAGCACACCTGGCTCGAGTGGGTCCCGCTCGACCAGGCCTTCGACCGCGCCATGGCACCGACCACCAGGCGCGCCCTCGCCCGGCTGGTCGAGGTGCTCGGCGGCGCGAGCACCATGCGGGCCTGAGGCGGCCATGCCTGAGCCAGCGAGTCTGACGCCGGTCGAGGCGCTGCGCCGCATCGCCTTCCTGCTCGAGCGGGCGCTCGAGCCGAGCTACCGGGTGCGCGCCTTCCGGCGGGCGGCGGCCACCGTCGAGCGCCTGGACCCCGACGAGCTGGTCAGGCTCGCCGCCGGCGGCGGCCTGCGCGCCCTGCCGGGCATCGGCGAGGTCACCGAGCGGGTCGTGCGCGAGGCGCTCGTCGGCGAGGTGCCCGTCTACCTGCGGCGCCTGGAGGCGACCGAGGGCCAGCCGGTCGCGGAGGGCGCCGCCGTCCTGCGCGCCGCGTTGCGCGGCGACCTCCACGCCCACAGCGACTGGTCGGACGGCGGCAGCCCCATCCGGGAGATGGCCGAGACCGCCCGCGGCCTCGGCCACGAGTACGTCGCGCTCACCGACCACTCGCCCAGGCTGACGGTCGCCCGTGGGCTGGAACCGGAGCGCCTGCGGCGTCAGCTCGACGAGGTCGCCCGCCTCAACCAGGAGCTGGAGGCCGCCACGCCGCCGTTCAGGATCCTGACGGGGATCGAGGTGGACATCCTGGAGGACGGCGCCCTGGACCAGGAGGAGGAGCTGCTCGCCGGCCTTGACGTGGTGGTCGCGAGCGTCCATTCGAAGCTGCGCATGCCGGCGCGGGAGATGACCAGGCGCATGGTGGCGGCGATCCGCAACCCGCACACCGACGTCCTGGGCCACTGCACCGGCCGGCTGATCACCGGGGGCCGGGGGCGGCGGCCGGAGAGCGAGTTCGACCCCGCGGCGGTGTTCGCCGCCTGCGCCGAGCACGGCGTCGCGGTGGAGGTCAACTCCCGGCCCGAGCGGCTCGACCCCCCCAAGCGCCTGCTGCGGCTGGCGGTGGAGGCCGGCTGCCGCATCGCGATCGACACCGACGCGCACGCCCCCGGGCAGCTCGACTGGCAGGTGAACGGCTGCGAGCGCGCGTTCGCCTGCGGCGTGACGCCCGAGACGGTGGTGAACGCCCTGCCGGCCGCCGAGCTGCTGGCGTGGACCGCACGGGAGCGCTGACACCGGCCCGCCGCGGCGCCGTCCTGGCCCGGCCGACCGGGTGCGGCCCTGCCAGCCAGGTCGGCCGGTGGTTGAATAGGGAGATGACGACGCAACTGATTCCCCGCGAGGTCCTGTTCGGCAACCCGGAGAAGGCGAGCCCGGCGATCTCGCCGGACGGCACCCGCATCGCCTGGCTGGCGCCGGTCGACGGGGTGCTCAACGTCTGGGTCGGCCACGTCGGCGCCGACGACGCCGCCCCGGTCACCCGCGACACCGACCGTGGCGTCCGCGACTACCGCTGGGCGCACGACGACCGCCACCTGCTGTACGTGCAGGACCTCGGCGGCGACGAGAACTGGCACCTGTACGCGGTCGACCTGGACTCGGGCGAGACGCGCGACCTCACCCCGTTCGACGGCGTGCAGGCGCAGCTGGTGGCGACCGACAAGCGCTTCCCCGACCGGGTGCTGGTCGGGCTGAACCGCGACAACCCCGAGCTGCACGACGTCTACCAGGCCGACCTCGCCAGCGGGCGGCTCGACCTGGTGGCGTCCAACCCGGGCTTCGTCGGCTGGGTCGCCGACGCCGAGCTGCGGGTCCGCTGCGGCGTGGCGGCCACCCCGGACGGCGGCCTGGCGGTGATGGTGCGCGACGACGGCGAGGGCGAGTGGCGGCAGGCGCTGCTGGTCGGCCAGGAGGACGCCCTCGGCACCAGCCCGGTGTCGTTCAGCCGCGACGGCTCCTCGCTGCTGCTGATCAGCTCCGAGGAGGCCAACGCGGCCCGCCTGGTCCGCCTGGACCTGGCCGGCGGCGACCGCAAGGTGCTGTTCGAGGATCCGCGCTACGACGTCCAGAACGTGGTGCTGCACCCGGACACGCGCGAGCCCGAGCTGGTCAGCGTCCTGCGCGACCGGGCGGAGCTGGAGGCGCTCGACCCGGCGCTCGCCGACGAGCTGGCCGCCATCCGCGCCGTGCATCCCGGCGATCCCGCCTTCCTCGGCCGCGACCACGCCGACCGGACCTGGCTGCTCGCCTTCACCGCCGACGACGGCCCGGTGTCCTACTACGCCTGGGACCGCGCCGCGCGCGAGGCCACCTTCCTGTTCTCCCACCGGCCCGAGCTGGAGCGCTACCAGCTCGCCAAGATGGAGCCGTTCACCTACACGGCCAGGGATGGTCTGGAGGTCCACGGCTACCTCAGCTTCCCGCCGAGCGCGGCCCGCTCCGGGCTGCCGACCGTGCTCAAGGTCCATGGCGGCCCGTGGTGGCGCGACGCCTGGGGCCTGGACCCGGAGGCGCAGTGGCTGGCCAACCGCGGCTACCTCTGCGTGCAGGTCAACTTCCGCGGCTCGACCGGGTACGGCAAGGCGTTCCTCAACGCCGGCGACCGCGAGTGGGGCGGGGCCATGCACGACGACCTGGTCGACGCGGTGCGCTTCGTGGTCGGGCGGGGTTGGGCCGACCCGGCGCGGGTGGCCATCTACGGCGGCTCCTACGGCGGCTACGCCGCCCTGGTCGGGGCGACCTTCACGCCCGACCTGTTCCGCTGCGCGGTCGACATCGTCGGCCCGTCGAACCTGAAGACGCTGATCGAGTCGGTCCCGCCGTACTGGAAGCCGATGGTGTCGCTGTTCCACACCCGGGTCGGCAACCCCGACACCGAGGCGGAGTTCCTCTGGTCGCGGTCGCCGCTGTCGCGGGTGGAGCAGATCCGGATCCCGGTGCTGATCGTCCAGGGGGCCAACGACCCACGGGTCAAGCAGGCCGAGAGCGAGCAGATCGTCGCGGCCATGCGGGACAAGGGCATCGCCTACGAGTACCTGCTGTTCGAGGACGAGGGCCACGGCTTCGCCAAGCCCGGCAACCGGCTGCGCTTCTACGCGCACGCCGAGCGGTTCCTGGCCGAGCACCTCGGTGGCCGGTCCCAGCCCGACCCGGGGGACTGACCTCAGTCGCTCCTGCCGCTGCTGGCTCACACCTTGCGGAACAGCAAGGCGCGCTTCACCTCCTGGATCGACTGGGTCACCTTGATGCCGCGTGGGCAGGCGTCGGTGCAGTTGAAGGTGGTGCGGCAGCGCCACACGCCCTCCTTGTCGTTGAGCACCTCGAGCCGCTCGCCGGCGCCGCGGTCGCGGGAGTCGAAGATGAAGCGGTGGGCGTTCACGATCGCCGCCGGCCCGAAATACTCCTCGTCGGTCCAGAAGACCGGGCACGAGGTGGTACAGGCGGCGCACAGGATGCACTTGGTGGTGTCGTCGAAGCGCTCCCGCTCGGCCGGCGACTGCCGGCGCTCGGTGTCGGGCTCGGGCTCGTCGTTGATCAGGTAGGGCAGCACCGAGCGGTAGGAGCGGAAGAACGGCTCCATGTCGACCAGCAGGTCCTTGACCAGCGGCAGCCCGCGCAGCGCCTCGACCGTGATCTGGTCGCCCAGCTCGCGGACGAGCACCTTGCAGGCGAGGTGGTTGGCGCCGTTGATGAGCATGGCGTCCGAGCCGCAGATGCCGTGGGCGCAGGAGCGTCGGAAGGTGAGCGACCCGTCGATGTTCCACTTCACGTAGTGGAGCAGGTCGAGGACCCGGTCCATGGGGTTGGCCGGGACCTGGTAGGTCTCGAAGTGGGGGGCCTGGTCGGTCTCCGGGTTGAAGCGGCGGACCTTGAGGGTGACGTCCATCGATCAGTACTTTCGTTCCATGGGCTCGTATCGCGTCATGACGACCGGTTTGTAGTCGAGCTTGACCCCGTCGCCGGTCTTGCGCGCCAGGGTGTGCTTGAGCCACTTCTTGTCGTCGCGCGCGGGGAAGTCCTCGCGGAAGTGGCCGCCGCGGCTCTCCTCGCGGGCGTGGGCGGAGACCACCAGCGTCTCGGCCAGGTCGAGCAGGAAGCCGAGCTCGACGGTCTCCAGCAGGTCGGTGTTGTAGCGCCTGGAGGTGTCCTGCACCCAGACGCGGCGGTAGCGCTCGCGCAGCGAGGCCAGCTCCGTCTCCATCTCCTTCAGCAGCGTCTCGCCGCGGAACACGCTCGCCTTGTCGTCCATGTTGACCTGCAGCTCGGCGCGGATGGCGGCGGCGCGCTCGCCCTCCGGGTGGCCGCTCAGGTCCTCGAGCATGCGGCGCACGTCGCCGGCCGGGTCG
Organism: Actinomycetes bacterium; assembly: GCA_036000965.1. Lineage (NCBI taxonomy): Bacteria > Bacillati > Actinomycetota > Actinomycetes > Actinomycetes bacterium. The sequence goes on along the minus strand of DASYUT010000195.1, from coordinate 18,057 downwards.
GCGGGCAGCTCGGCGTGCCGGACCCGGTTGGCGTGCTCGCCCGCGTTGATGCCGGCGCGCTTGCCGAACACCACGATGTCGAGCAGGGAGTTGGTGCCGAGCCGGTTGGCGCCGTGGACCGAGACGCAGGCGCACTCGCCGGCCGCGTACAGCCCGGGCAGGATCGTGTTGGCGGCGTCGGCGACCACCTCGGCGCTGACGTTGGTGGGGATGCCGCCCATGGCGTAGTGGGCGGTCGGCTGGATCGGCACGCCCTCGTGCTTGGGCTCCACGCCCAGGTAGGTGCGGGCGAAGTCGGTGATGTCGGGCAGCTTGGCGTCGATCACCGCCGGGTCGAGGTGGCTCACGTCGAGGTAGACGTAGTCGTGCCTGGGCCCGGCGCCGCGGCCCTCGCGGATCTCGGTGTAGATCGCGCGGCTGACCATGTCCCGCGGGGCGAGGTCCTTGATGGTGGGGGCGTAGCGCGCCATGAACGCCTCGCCGTCGGAGTTGCGCAGGATGCCGCCCTCGCCCCGGGCCGCCTCGCTCAGCAGCACGCCCAGCCCGTACAGGCCGGTCGGGTGGAACTGGAAGAACTCCATGTCCTCCAGGGGCACGCCGCGGCGGTAGCAGACCGCCGGCCCGTCGCCGGTGAGCGCGTGCGCGTTGGAGGTGACCCTGAACATCTTGCCGTAGCCGCCGGTGGCGAAGACCACGCTCTTGGCGCGGAAGACGTGCAGCTGGCCGGTTGCCAGCTCGTAGGCGACCACGCCCGCCGCCCTGCCCTCGGACAGCAGCAGGTCGAGCACGTAGAACTCGTCGAAGAAGGTGGTGCCGTTCTTGACGTTCTGCTGGTAGAGGGTCTGCAGGATCATGTGGCCGGTGCGGTCGGCCGCGAAGCAGGAGCGGCGCACCGCGCCCTTGCCGTGGTGGTGGGTGTGGCCGCCGAAGCGGCGCTGGTCGATCAGCCCCTCAGGGGTGCGGTTGAAGGGCATGCCCATGTGCTCGAGGTCGTAGACGGCCTCGATCGCCTCGCGGCACATGACCTCGGCGGCGTCCTGGTCGACCAGGTAGTCGCCGCCCTTGACGGTGTCGAAGGTGTGCCACTCCCAGTTGTCCTCCTCGACGTTGGCCAGGGCCGCGCACATGCCGCCCTGGGCCGCGCCGGTGTGGGAGCGGGTCGGGTACAGCTTGGTGATCACGGCGGTCCGGGCCCGCAGGGAGCTCTCGAGCGCGGCGCGCAGGCCGGCCCCGCCGGCCCCCACGATCACGACGTCGTAGGAGTGTTGCTGCGTCATGGTGGCTCCTCGGCTAGCTCTGCGGGGTGAAGGTGAAGATGGTGAGCATGCCGAGCACCCAGGTCAGCCCGATCACGACCGCGTTCACGCTCTGGTAGACCAGGCGCCGGTAGGCGGAGCGCGCGTAGTCGTCGATGATCACCCGCAGGCCGTTGCCCCCGTGGAGCATGGCCAGGGTGAGCATGGCGAAGTCGTAGACCCGCCAGAACGGGTTGGCCCAGCGGCCGGAGACGAAGGCGAAGTTGACCCGCGACAGGCCGCCGTCGAACACGTGCATGATCGCGAAGTGGGAGAGCACCAGGAAGACCAGCAGCACGCCCGAGACACGCATGAACACCCAGGCGTAGAGCTCGAAGTTGCTCTTGCTGATCTTCGGCTGGCGGCGGTCGGCCGCCGTGCCGCGGGGCAGCGGGGCCGGGGGGACGTCGACGCTCATCAGCGCAGCTCCTCGATGACCTTGCTGCCGATGGCGATCACGGGCGGGACCGCCAGGAGCACGAACAGCACCGTCTGGACGTAGAGCATCTGGCGCTGCCTCGCCACGCCCTGGGACCAGAAGTCGAACAGGATGATCCGCAGGCCGTTCAGTGCGTGGAAGATGATGATGACCGCCAGGCCGATCTCGAGCAGCCCGACGAACGGGTTGCGGTAGGTGTTGATGACCCGGTTGTAGGCCTCGGGCGAGACGTTCAGCAGGGCCTGGTCGACGACGTGGGCGAACAGGTAGAACAGGATCGCGACGCCGGAGACACGGTGCAGGACCCACGTCCACATGCCCTCGCGGCCGCGGTAGAGCGTTCCGAGGCGTTGCATCCCCGGGAGTCACCTCCTGGACGGTGCGCCGTGACGTCCCCTGGGCGTCCTGGACCCCGGGGGGACCGACGGCCGGGCGCCCGCGCCCGCCGTTCAGGCCGGCGGCCGGGGTGGCACGCCGCGCGTCCAAAAGCCGTGCCACACGGACTGTACCATCGCGTCGAAGCACTGTCGTTCGATCAGAACCAGCAGGTCACGCCTGCTTTCCTTGCCCAGGTCAAAGCTGCTTCCCTTGCCGTCGCCGGCCCGCTGGGCCGCACCGGCGCCTGGATACCTCGGCGCGCCTCGGGTAGCTTGGAGGACATGGCCAAGCGCACCACCCAACGTCTCATCGCCAACCGCTACGCCCTCCAGGCCACGCTGGGGCGAGGCGGCATGGGCGTGGTCTGGCGCGCCCAGGACACCCTGCTCGCCCGTGAGGTGGCGATCAAGGAGGTCCAGCTGCCCCCCTCGCTGAGCAGCGCCGAGCTCGCCTCGGTGCGGGCCCGGGTGCTGCGCGAGGCGCGGGCGGCCGCCCGGCTGAACCACCCGGGCGCCGTGACCCTCTACGACGTGGTCCAGGAGGAGGGGCACACCTTCATCGTCATGGAGCTCGTCGAGGCGCCCACCCTGGCCCACCTGGTCCGGGAGCAGGGCCCGCTGCCCCCCGACCGGGTGGCCGCGATCGGGCTCGAGGTGCTCGACGCGCTCCGCGCCGCCCACCGGGTCGGCATCGTGCACCGGGACGTCAAGCCGGGCAACGTCATGGTCGCGTCCAGGGACGGTGGCGCCAAGCTGGCCGACTTCGGCATCGCCTCCCTGGCCGGCGACCCGCAGCTCACCTCGACCGGCCTGGTGCTCGGCTCGCCCGCCTACATGGCGCCCGAGCAGGCCAACGGCAGGCCGAGCGGCCCGCCCACCGACCTGTGGGCCCTCGGCGCGACGATGTACTTCGCGGTCGAGGGGGAGCCGCCGTTCGAGCGCCAGGGCACCATCCCAACCCTGACCGCGGTCGTCCACGACCCGCCCCGCCCGATGCGCCGGGCCGGGGCGCTCGCGCCGGTCATCCTGGCCCTGCTGGCCAAGTCCGCGGCCGAGCGCCCGTCCGCCGGCCAGCTCCAGGGCCAGCTCGAGCGGGTCGTGGCCGCCGGCCAGGAGGCCACCGCCAGCCAGCCGACAGTGGAGGCGGCCCCGGTCGAGCCCCCGCCCGCCGAGGAGGAGCACGAGCCCACCGCCCGCCTGCCCGTTGTGGTCCCCGTCCCGCCCCCGGGACCCGGGCCGGCCGCCGCGCCCGCCGCCCCGGAGGACACCGACGACAGCCCGCCCGCCGTGGAGACAGCCGCGGCCCCGCCGGCTCCGCCGCAGGAGGCACCGCCGGCTCCGCCGCAGGAGGCGCCGCCGGTGGAGGAGGAGGCGCCGGCGGGGGAGGAGGCGTCTCCGGTCGAGGCGGCACCAGCGGTGGAGGAGTCGGCGCCGGCCGTGGAGGAGGAGGCGCCGGCGGGGGAGGAGACGGCACCGGCGGGGGAGGCGGCGCCGGTCGAGGCGGCACCGTCGGCGCGGGACGAGCCGGCGCCGCCCGCGGTGGAGGCGCCGCCGCCGACGCCCACGCCGACCCCAGCCTCCCCAGCCCAGGCGCCCGCCCGCGACCTGCGGCCGGCGCCGGCCTGGCCGGCGCCCGAGCGGCCGGCGCCCGTGCCGGGCGTGGCCCCCGGGCGGTCCCGGCGCGGGCTGCTGCTCGCCGCCGCGCTGCTCGCGGTGGTCGGCGTGCTCGCCGTCACCCTGCTGCCGGGGGCGCTCAATGGCGGGGACGGCCGCCAGGCCAGCCCGCCGTCCGCGACCTCGAGGGCCGCCGGGAGCAGGAGCGGGAGCGGCACGACGGCCGCGCCGTCGACCACCCGCCCGCCAGGGACGACGGCCGCGCCCACGAGCGCCGCGCCCACGACGACCGCGGCCGGCCCGAGCGTGCCCGCTGGCTGGCGGCTCTCGTCCCACCCGGACCGCGGCTTCGCCCTGGCCGTCCCGGCGAGCTGGAGGGTCAGCCAGAGCGGCCGGCAGGTCAACTTCCGGGGGCCCGAGTCGGACTGGGGCTTCTTCATCCAGTCCAAGTCGCCACCCAACGACCTGCAGCAGGCCGGAGACGTGTGGGAAGGCCACATCCGCAAGCAGCACGGCGGCGACGGGCTGCGCATGGTCTCCAAGGGCTTCGGGGAGTACCAGGGCAAGCAGGCCTACATCCTCGAGTACACCTACCAGGACGGCGGCCGGCTGGTGCGCGAGCGCGACGTCAACGTCGCGATGGGCCGTTGGGGGTTCTCGCTCGTCTTCCACGCCCCCGAGAGCGACTGGGGGCGCGTCGAGCGCGAGGTCTGGAGCGGGGTCGAGCAGTCGCTCCGGACGGTGGGCTGACCCGCCCCTCCCCGGTGCGGTCCTCGATCGTGAGCGGTCTGTGACCGTGAGCGGTTAGGCTTTGCTGGCGGCAGACCGTGATCGGGCCCGGGACCGGGAGGTCGGATGGTGGAGAGCGGCGTCGAACGCCGCATCGCCAATCGCTACGCCATGCGGGTACCCGCGCTCGGCCACGGCGGCATGGGCGTGGTCTGGCGCGCCGAGGACACGCTGCTCGGCCGCGAGGTGGCGATCAAGGAGGTGCGGCTGCCGCCGACCCTGGCCGAGGACGAGCGGGCCCGTATCCGGGGCCGGGTGATGCGCGAGGCCCGCGTGGCCGCCCGCTTGAACCACCCGGGCGCGGTGATCCTCCACGACATCGTGGACGAGGACGGACGGCCGTTCATCGTCATGGAGCTCGTACGGGCGCCCACCCTCACCGAGCTGGTGGCTGCCGAGGGAACCCTGCCGCCCGCGCGAGCCGCGGCCATCGGCCTCGGGCTGCTCGACACCCTCGAGGCCGCCCATCGGGCCGGCATCGTGCACCGCGACGTCAAGCCGGGCAACGTCATGGTGTGCGAGGACGGCAGCACCAAGCTGGCCGACTTCGGCATCGCCTCCCTCCAGGGCGACCCGGCCGTCACCGCGAGCGGCCTGCTGCTCGGCTCGCCCGCCTACATGGCACCCGAGCAGGCCAACCAGCGGTCGGTCGGGCCGCCCACCGACCTGTGGGCCCTCGGCGCGACGATGTACTTCGCGGTCGAGGGGGAGCCGCCGTTCGAGCGAGGCGGGCCCGTTCCGACCCTCGCCGCCGTCGTGCACTCCGACCCGCGCCCCATGCGGCGGGCGGGCCCGCTCGAGCCGGCCATCACGGCCCTGCTGCGCAAGTCCCCGGCCGACCGCCTGACCGCCTCGGACCTGCGCCGCATGCTCCGCAAGGTGGCCACTGAGGCCAATGGCACGGGGTCCGCCGGCGCCAGCGGCACCGGGTCCGCCGGCGCCAGCGGCGCGGGCTCGGCAGGGGCCAGCGGCATGGGGTCGGCAGGGGCCAGCGGCACGGGGTCGGCGGGGGGCCGCGGCCGAGGTGGGTCGGCCAGGGCCAGCGGCATGGGGTCGGCCGGGGCCAGCGGCACCGGGGAGGCCACTGCGGCGCCAGCTGTTCGCCTCGGCGGCGGCCCGCCCGCGCGCCACGGTCCACCCGCCCGTACACCGGCCGCGGCGGAGACGGGCCCGCCCGCTGCCGGGCCGCTGCTCGCCGACCCGGCCACCACCGGGCCGCCGCCCGCCGACCCGCCAGCCGCCAGCGTGACCGCGCAGCTCGCACCGATGTCCGGCCGGTCGGGCCCGGCCCCCACCGCCCGAGTGGTGGGAAGCCCCCAGCCGGGTGGAGGAAGGGCGACCATACCGGGGCCGGCGGCCTCGGCGCAGGCCCCGGCTCCGGCGCAGGCAAAGGCCCCGGCGCGGCGGCGCGGGCCGAGGCTCCTCACGGTCGGCCTGGCTGTGGCCGTCGTGCTCCTGCTCGGGCTGCTGGGCTGGCGCGCGGCCACCAGCGCCGGGCTCTTCGGGCCGGACCCGGCCTCGCCGGCTGACGGGGCATCCGGGCCAGCGGCCCAGCGCTGGCAGGGCTTCTCCGACCCGAACGGCACCTACGCCCTGCAACATCCGGCCGGCTGGGCGACCCGGCGCGACCCGAACGGCGCCTGGGTGGAGTTCGTCGAGCCCGGCGACACCGGCAGGAGGTTCAAGGTCCAGGTCGACGAGGACACCCGGGACCCGCTGCGGGTCTGGGAGGAGCTCGAGGCCGGCCTCGAGTCCAGGCGCCACACCTACCGGCGGATCGCGCTCGAGCGTTCGGCCTTCGAGCGGCCAGGAGGAACACCGCTGCGCGCCGCGGTGTGGGAGTTCACCTACGACCGCGACCCGGACGGCCGGCCCACCCGCGTGTGGGACCTGTCGCTGGTCAGCTTCCACCGCCGCTACTCCGTGCTGTTCCAGACCAACGAACGCGACTGGGCCTCCTCGACCGTCCTGCTTGACCGGTTCCTCCAGCAGTTCGAGCTGCTCGGGTAGGCTTCGCGGCCACCCGGGCGGGGATAGTCTGGTGCACGCCGAGGTGGCGGTGCCGGGGAGCGCGGCCCGTGGGAGGAAGCATGGCGCACGACGACGAGCGGCTGACCGAGTCCGGCATCCCGGTCGACACCGTCTACGGCCCAGACGACCTGGCCGGCTTCGACCCGGCCGTCGCCCTCGGCGAGCCCGGGCGGGACCCGTTCACCCGCGGCATCTACCCGACGATGTACCGGCGCCGGGTGTGGACGATGCGGCAGTACGCGGGCTTCGGGTCGGCCGCCGAGACCAATGCCCGCTTCCGCTACCTGCTGCGCCACGGCCAGACCGGCCTGTCGGTCGCGTTCGACCTGCCCACCCAGATGGGCTACGACTCCGACCACCCGATGGCCGCCGGCGAGGTCGGCCGGGTCGGGGTGGCGATCGACTCGCTGGTCGACATGCGCCGCCTGTTCGAGGGGATCCCGCTCGACCAGGTGTCGACCTCGATGACGATCAACGCGCCCGCCGCGGTGCTGCTGCTGCTCTACCAGCTCGTCGGCGAGGAGCAGGGCGTCGACCCGGCCTTGCTCACCGGCACCGTCCAGAACGACGTGCTGAAGGAGTACATCGCCCGGGGCACCTACATCTACCCGCCCGCCCCGAGCCTGCGGATCGCCACCGACCTGTTCGGCTACTGCGCCCGCGAGCTGCCCCGCTTCAACACCATCTCGATCTCCGGCTACCACATGGCCGAGGCTGGGGCGACCGCGGTCCAGGAGGTCGCCTTCACCCTCGCCAACGCCGTCGCCTACGTGCAGGCGGCCCTGGACGCCGGCCTGTCCGTGGACGACTTCGCGCCCCGGCTTGCGTTCTTCTTCGTCGCCCGGACGACCCTGTTCGAGGAGGCGGCGAAGTTCCGGGCCGCCCGCCGCATCTGGGCCGACCTGATGGCCAGCCGCTTCGGCGCCCAGAGCCCGAAGTCGCGCATGCTGCGGTTCCACACCCAGACCGCCGGGGTGCAGCTCACCGCCCAGCAGCCCCTCAACAACGTGGTCAGGGTGGCCGTGCAGGGGCTCGCCGCGGTGCTCGGGGGCACCCAGTCGCTGCACACCAACTCCTTCGACGAGGCCCTCGCCCTGCCCAGCGAGACGGCCGCCCGGCTCGCGCTGCGCACCCAGCAGCTGCTGGCCAACGAGACCGGCGTGACCGACACGGTCGACCCGCTGGCCGGGTCGTACTTCGTCGAGCACCTGACCGACGAGGTCGAGGCGCGGGTCCGGGAGCTGATGGCCAGGATCGACGAGCTCGGGGGCGCCGTGCCCGCCATCGAGCGGGGCTTTCAGAAGGAGGAGATCGAGCGCTCGGCCTACGACCACGTCCGGGCGGTGGAGGCGGGCACCAAGGTGGTCGTGGGCGTGAACCGCTACACCGAGGGCGAGGAGGAGCCGGTACAGCTCCTGCAGCTCGACCCGGCCATCGCCGAGGCGCAGGCCAAGTCGCTGGCCGACGTCAGGGCCGGGCGCGACGCCGAGTCTGTCGCTGGCGCCCTGGCCGACCTCAGCGACGCCGCCGAGGGAAGCGACAACCTGCTCGTGCCCATGCGGGAGGCGCTGCGCCGCATGGCCACGGTCGGCGAGGTCTGCGACACGCTGCGCGAGGTGTTCGGCACCTACCGCCCGCCCGACGCCATGTGACCTGCTCGACCTGCTCGACCTGCTCGACTCCGTCCAATTGCGGACGGACCGCACGGCGCGATGGTGATTAGCTCCGTGCGGTCCCGCGCGGCCGGGACCCAGGCATCCCCTTCCGCCCAGGCATCCCCTTCGCAAGGAGCGCGCCCGCCATGCCCGCCATGTCGATCACCGTGCAAGCCCTCTTCTACTTCATCGCCCTGGCCTGCTTCGTCGCGGCCGCGTTCGCTGGCACCGGCCGCTACTCCTTTGGGAGCCGGGTCAACCTGATCGCCCTCGGGCTCGCCTTCTGGGTCTTCGTGCCCTTCTGGAGCGCCTTCTCCAGGGCCACCTGAGCGGCCCTGGCCGCGCCGCCCCCGGCCCCGCGGCCAGGCGGGGGTGGGGGCGGAGCGGCGGGTAGGCTCTCAGCATGTTCACGACACGGCCGGAGCTGCTCGGCACCCACGGGATGGTCGCCTCCACCCACTGGCTGGCGTCCGCGGCCGGCATGGCCATGCTCGAGCGGGGCGGCAACGCGTTCGACGCGGCGGTCGCCGCCGGCCTGGTCCTGCAGGTGGTCGAGCCCCACCTCAACGGCCCCGGCGGTGACCTGCCGATCCTGCTCTGGGACGCCCGCCAGGACCGGCCGCTGGTGGTCGCCGGGCAGGGCCCGGCGCCGGCGACCGCGTCGATCGGCCGCTTCCGCGACCTCGGCCTGGACCTGGTGCCGGGCACCGGCCTGCTGGCCGCGTGCGTGCCCGGCGCGTTCGACGCCTGGATGCTGCTGCTGCGCGACTTCGGCACCCTGCCCCTGGCCGAGGTGGCCGCGCCCGCGATCGGCTACGCCGCCGACGGCTTCCCGGTCGTGCCCGGCATCAGCGCCACCATCGCCGGCGCCGAGCGGCTGTTCGCCGCCCACTGGCCGACCTCGGCCGCCGTCTGGCTGCCCGGGGGCCGGTCACCCGCGCCGGGGACGCTGTTCCGCAACCCCGACCTGGCCGTCACCTACGAGCGGCTGGTCGCCGAGGCCGAAACTGCTGCCCATGGCCGCGAGGCGCGCATCGACGCGGCCCGGGCCGCCTGGTCGGACGGGTTCGTGGCCGAGGCTATCGACCGGTTCGCCGGCCACGGGGTCATGGACGTCTCCGGCACGCCCCACGCGGGGCTGCTCACCGGCGACGACCTGGCCGGCTGGCGAGCGGGCGTGGAGGAGCCGGCCACGCTCGACTACGCCGGCTGGACGGTCTGCAAGACCGGTCCGTGGGGCCAGGGGCCGGTGTTCCTGCAGCAGCTCGCGCTGCTGGCCGGCTTCGACCTGCCCGGCCTCGGCCACGGCAGCGCCGGCTACGTCCACACGGTGGTGGAGTGCGCCAAGCTCGCCTTCGCCGACCGGGAGGCATGGTACGGCGACCCCCGGATGGTCGAGGTGCCCTTGGCCGCCCTGCTCGACCCTGGCTACGCGACGGAGCGGCGGAGCCTGGTCGGCGAGGACGCCTCCCTGGAGCTGCGGCCCGGGTCGCCCGACGGCCGCCCGCCCCGCCTGCCCGGCACCGTGGCCGTGGCTCCGGAGGCCGCCGGGGCCGGGGTGACCGCGGCCGGGGCCGGGGTGGCCGCAGCCGGGGTGGGGGCCGGGGTGGGGGCCGGGGTGGCCGGGGTCGGGACCAGGGCGGGGGGCCCGACCGTGGCCGGGGTGGGGGACCCGACCGTGGGCCGGGTCGCCGGCGACACCTGCCACGTCGACGCCGTGGACCGCTTCGGCAACATGGTCTCGGCCACCCCGAGCGGAGGGTGGCTGCAGAGCTCGCCGGTGGTGCCCGGGCTCGGCTTCCCGCTGGGTACCCGGGCCCAGATGTTCTGGCTCGAGGAGGGGCTGCCGAACTCGCTCGCGCCGGGCAAGCGCCCGCGCACCACGCTCTCCCCGACGCTCGCGCTGCGCGACGGCGAGGCGGTGCTCGCCTTCGGCACCCCAGGCGGCGACGGGCAGGACCAGTGGTCGCTGCAGCTGTTCCTGGCCCACGTCCACTTCGGCATGGACCTCCAGGCCGCCGTCGACGCGCCTGCGTTCCACACCACCGCGTTCCCCAGCTCGTTCTGGCCCCGCGAGCACCGTCCGGGCGTGGTGGAGGTCGAGGAGCGGCTCGGCCCCGACGCGGTCCAGGGCCTGCGCCGCCGCGGCCACCAGGTCGTCGTCGGCGGACCCTGGTCGCTCGGGCGGCTGTCCGCGGTCGGCCGTGACCCGGCCACCGGCCTGCTCCGGGCCGCCGCCAACCCCCGCGGCATGCAGGGCTACGCCGTCGGCCGGTAGCCGGCGCGTCCGGGCGGCTGGCAGCGGCCGACTTCGACCGCCTGGTCGACCGTGCCCGGGAGCAGCGCGAGACGCTGGAGCCGTACCGGGTCGAGGCCGCGGTGAAGGCGTTCTCGCAGGACCCTGGATGAAGCGGTCAGGAGGCCGGCCAGGCCGGGTAGTATCGAGGCATGCGCGTCGTGATCCTCGGGGGCGGGCCGGGCGGCTACGAGGCCGCCCTGGTCGCCGCCGAGCTGGGCGCCGAGGTCACCATCGTCAACGACGAGGGCCTCGGCGGTGCCTGTGTGCTCTGGGACTGCGTGCCGTCCAAGACCCTGCTCACCTCGGCCCAGGCCTTCTCGACCCTGGAGACCGCCCCCAGCCTCGGGGTCCACTTCGAGGGGACGACCCGGTCGGACGAGATCCCCCGCTACGAGGTGGACCTCCCCACGATCCAGGCCCGGGTCCGCCACCTGGCCCAGGCCCAGTCCGACGACATCGCCAAGCGCGTGGTCGACGACGGCGTGCGGCTCCTGCGCGGCAAGGGCCGCGTGGTCGACCCGCGCACGGTCGAGGTCGCGCTCGCGGGGGGCGGGACCGAGCGGATCGAGGGCGACGCGATCCTGGTCGCCACCGGCTCCGACCCCCGCAAGCTGCCCACCGCGCCCACCGACGGCGAGGTCATCCTGTCCAGCCAGGACGTCTACGACCTCGAGACGGTGCCCGAGCGCCTGGTGGTGGTCGGCGCCGGCGCCACCGGGGCCGAGTACGCCACCGCCTTCCTGCGCTTCGGGTCCGAGGTGACGTTCGTGGCCAGCCGCGACCGCGTGCTGCCCAGCGAAGACTCCGACGCCGCCATGGTCGTCGAGGACGTGTTCGCGCGCCGCGGGCTCGTCACGGTCAAGAACGCCAGGGCGGCCAAGGTCGAGCGGACCGACGCCGGCGCGGTCGTCCACCTCGAGGACGGCCGTTCGGTCGAGGGCAGCCACGTCCTGCTCACCGTCGGCCAGGTGCCCCAGACCGCCGGGATCGGCCTGGAGGAGGTCGGGGTGGCGCTCGACGACAAGGGCGGCGTGGTGGTCGACGGCGTCAGCCGCACCACCGTGCCGAGCATCTACGCGGCCGGCGACATCACCGGCAAGCTGATGCTCGCCTCGGTCGCGGCCATGCAGGGCCGCATCGCCATGTGGCACCTGCTCGGCCAGGCGGTCGCCCCGCTGCGCTGGGACGCGGTCGCGGCCACCATCTTCACCGACCCGCAGATCGCCACGGTGGGGCTGTCGGAGCAGCGGGCCGCCAAGACCGGGATCGAGGTGGAGGTCGAGTCCCTGCCCCTGGCGGGCAACTCCCGGGCCAAGATGGCCAACCAGCACGACGGGTTCGTCAAGCTCCTGGCCCGTCCCGGGTCGGGCACGATCGTGGGCGGCGCGGTCGTCGCCGGTTACGCCTCCGACCTGATCTCGCCCATCTCCATCGCGGTGTTCAACCGGCTGACCGCCCAGCAGCTCACCCAGCCGTTCCAGATCTACCCGTCGTTCGCCGGCTCGATCCAGGAGTGCGCCCGCCTGCTGGCCATCCGCGTCCAGGGCCACTACAAGTACTGACGCGTACTGACCGCGGCGTCGGCGGCTCCGGGTCGTGGCACCGGCTGGCGTCCTGGCACCAGCTGGCGTCCTGCTGCCGCTAGCGGGGCAGCCAGCTCACCCTGCCCCGCAGGGCCAGGTAGCCCAGGCCGGCGCCCGCGTCGACCAGGAAGTGGGCGAGCACGAGCGGGGTGGTCCGGCCCTGGCGCTGGTAGATGCGGCCGAAGAGCAGGCCCAGGGCGAGGTTGCCCACGAAGCCGCCGAAGCCCTGGTAGAGGTGGTAGCTGGCCCGGAGCAGCGCGCTCGCGGCGAGTGCCCGGGCGGGCGACCAGCCGAGCTGGCCGAGCCGGCGCAGCAGGTAGCCGCAGACGACGACCTCCTCGAGCAGGCCACTGCGCAAGGCCCCGAGCAGCAGCACCGGGATCGTCCACCAGTGCCCGGTGGGCGGCACCGGCACCACCGTCCGGTTCACCCCGAGCTCGACCGCGGCCGCGTAGACGACCAGCCCGACCGCGCCGACCGCAGTGGCCAGCCCCACCGCCCAGGCCGCGTCGGCACGGGGGCGCCGGAGGTCCAGGCCGATGCTGGCCAGCGACTCGCCCGAGCGGGCCAGGAAGTGGGCGACGAGCGCGACCGGCACCAGCGAGGTGGCCACGTCCAGGAGCTGATAGGCCAGGCCCGCGCGGGAGAACACGGGCGCCGACACCCCCTTGATCGGGGCCGAGAGCAGGCTGACGAGCGCGTAGGCGGCCGAGGCGGCGAGCGACAGGCCGAGCACGAGCAGCACCTCTTGCCCGAGGACCCGGCGCTGGGGGAGCCCGGTCCGCGAGCCAGGGTCGCCCGGGTCGCCGGGCTCGCCGGCGCGGTCGGTCAGGTCGGGGGCGCTCACCCGACCAAGGGTACTTGGCTGTTGGGAACCGGGCGCGGTGATCGGCTACCCTGGCCGGCATGAACCGCGACTTCCTTGCCGCCCTGCGCGAGCGCGTGCTGGTCTTCGACGGGGCCATGGGCACGATGCTCCACGCCGCCGACCTCTCCCTCGACGACTACGAGAGCCTCGAGGGGTGCAGCGAGATCCTCAGCGTGACCCGGCCGGACGTGGTCAAGGGCATCCATGCCGCCTACTTCGAGGCGGGCGCCGACGCGGTGGAGACCAACTCGTTCGGGGCGTCGGCAGTCGTGCTCGACGAGTACGGCATCGCCGACCGGGTGGTCGAGCTGAACGAGGTGGCGGCCCGGCTGGCCCGCGAGGTGGCCGACGACTTCGCAGCCGACGGCCGGCCGCGCTGGGTGGCCGGGTCGATGGGCCCGGGCACCAAGCTGCCCACCCTGGGCCACACCACCTACGCCACGCTGCTGGCCACCTACACCGACCAGGCCGCCGGGCTGCTCGCGGGCGGGGCCGACGTGCTGCTGGTCGAGACCTGCCAGGACCTGCTCCAGCTCAAGGCGGCGGTGGCAGGCGCCCACGCCGGCATGCGCCGGGCCGGCCGCAAGGTCCCGCTCATGGTGCAGGTGACGGTCGAGACCACCGGCCAGATGCTGCTCGGCTCCGACATCGCCGCCGCGCTCACCGCGATCGAGCCTCTCGGCGTCGACGTCGTCGGCATGAACTGCGCCACCGGCCCGGCCGAGATGGGCGAGCACCTGCGCCACCTCTCCCAGCACGCCCGCACGCCGCTGTCCTGCCTGCCCAACGCCGGCCTGCCCGAGCTGCGCGACGGCGCCCCCTACTACCCGCTCAGCCCGGCCGAGCTGGCCGAGGCGCACGCCCGCTTCGTGGCCGAGTTCGGCGTGAACGTGGTGGGCGGCTGCTGCGGCACCACCCCCGAGCACGTCCGCCAGGTGGTCGAGGCGGTCGGCGGCCACGCGCCGGTGCCCCGCGACCCGGTCCCCGAGCCGAGCCTGTCCAGCCTCTACCAGTCGGTCCCGCTCGACCAGGACCTCACCTACCTGACCGTGGGGGAGCGCTGCAACGCCAACGGCTCCCGCAAGTTCCGCGACCTGATGCTCGAGGGCGACCTCGAGGGCATGACCGGCGTGGCCAAGGAGCAGATCCGCGAGGGCGCCCACGTGCTCGACGTCTGCGTCGACTACGTCGGGCGGGACGGCGTGCCCGACATGGACACCCTCGTCGAGCAGCTCGCCCGGCAGTCGACGGTGCCGGTCATGCTCGACTCGACCCAGGCCGACGTGATCGAGGCGGGCCTGGCCCGCCTCGGCGGCCGGGCGATCGTCAACTCGGTCAACCTGGAGGACGGCGAGGCGCGGATGGACGCCGTCTGCCCGATGGCCAGGCAGTACGGCGCCGCCCTGGTCGCCCTGCTGATCGACGAGGAGGGCCAGGCCCGCGACGTCGAGTGGAAGCTGCGCATCGCCCACCGCATCCACGACCTGGCCGTGGGCAAGCATGGGCTCGCGCCCGAGGACCTGGTGTTCGACGCGCTCACCTTCCCGCTCGGCTCGGGCCAGGAGGACCTGCGCGGCGACGCGATGGCCACCATCGAGGCGGTCCGCCGGATCAAGGCCGAGCTGCCCGGGGTGCGGACCATCCTCGGCGTGTCCAACGTCTCCTTCGGCCTGTCGCCCGCCGCCCGCCAGGTCCTCAACTCGGTGTTCCTGCACGAGGCGCGCGAGGCCGGGCTCGACGCCGCGATCGTGTCGCCGGCCAAGATCCTGCCCATGCACCGGATCGACCCCGAGCAGCGCGAGGTCGCGCTCGACCTGGTCTACGACCGGCGCCGGCAGGGCTACGACCCCTTGCAGCGGTTCATGGCCCTGTTCGAGGGCAAGGAGGTCACCAGGTCGGCCACGGTCGAGGACCTGGCCGCCCTGCCGATCGACGAGCGGCTGCAGCGCCGCATCGTCGACGGCGTGCGCGATGGGCTCGAGGCCGACCTCACCGAGGCGCTCGAGACCCGCAGCGCCCTCGGCGTCATCAACGAGGTGCTGCTGGCCGGCATGAAGACCGTCGGCGACCTGTTCGGCGCGGGCGAGATGCAGCTGCCGTTCGTGCTGCAGTCGGCCGAGGTGATGAAGGCTGCCGTGGCCGTCCTCGAGCCGCACATGGAAAAGGCCGACCAGGGCGGCAAGGGCCGGGTGGTGCTGGCCACGGTCAAGGGCGACGTCCACGACATCGGCAAGAACCTGGTCGACATCATCCTCACCAACAACGGCTACTCGGTCCACAACATCGGCATCAAGCAGCCGATCTCGTCGATCATCGACAAGGCCGAGGAGGTCGGCGCCGACGCGATCGGCATGTCCGGCCTGCTGGTCAAGTCGACCGTGGTCATGCGCGAGAACCTCGAGGAGCTGAACGCCCGCGGCCTGGACCGCTACCCCGTGCTGCTCGGCGGGGCCGCCCTGAACCGCACCTACGTCGAGGGCGACCTGCGCCGCATCTACAAGGGGCGCGTGTTCTACTGCCGGGACGCGTTCGCCGGGCTCAACGTCATGGACCAGCTCCGCGAGGAGCGGGCGTCGGGTTCCCCGGTGGAGAAGGAGCCGGTGCGCAGGCCCCGGGTCGCGCCCAAGGGGCCGCGCGGCCCCGCCCCCGAGGCGCCCGACACCTCGGCCGTCGCCCGCTCCGACGTGGCCACCGACGTGCCCGTCCCCACCCCGCCGTTCCTCGGCGAGGCCAGGATCGTCAAGGGCGTCCCCGTGCGCGACGTCGCCGCCTACCTCAACGAGTCGGCCCTGTTCCGGGGCCAGTGGCAGCTCCGCCCGTCCGGGGGCAGGGAGGGCTGGCGGCGCACGCTGGAGACCGAGGCCCGGCCGCGGCTGCGAGCCCTGCTGGACGAGGCCGTCGCCCAGCAGATCCTCCGCCCGGCCGTGGTGTACGGCTACTTCCCGTGCAACGCCGACGGCAACGACCTCGTGGTCTGGCGCTCCGACGGCAGCGAGTGGGTCCGCTTCACCTTCCCGCGCCAGCGCCGCGACCGGCGCCTGTGCCTGGCCGACTTCTTCCGCCCGGTCTCCTCCGGGGAGCGCGACGTGGTCGCCTTCCACGTGGTCACCATGGGCCGCTCCGCTTCCGAGGCCACCGCCAGGCTGTTCGCCGCCGACCGCTACCGGGAGTACCTCGAGCTGCACGGCGTCACCGTGGAGATGGCCGAGGCCCTGGCCGAGTACTGGCACAAGCGGGTCCGCGAGGAGCTCGGCATCGCCGGCGAGGACGCCGACGACCTCGAGGAGCTGTTCGACCAGGGCTACCGGGGCTCGCGCTACTCGTTCGGCTACCCGGCTTGCCCCGACCTCGAGGAACAGCGCAAGATCTTCGAGTTGCTGCGCCCGGAGCGGATCGGCGTCGAGCTGTCCGAGGAGTTCCAGCTCCACCCGGAGCAGTCCACCTCGGCCGTGATCGTGCATCACCCCGAGGCGAAGTACTTCAACGCAAGGTAACCGCCGGCAGGGAGTCCTCCCAGCAAGGCCGGTGGACCACTCATGCCGGGAGGTGAGCGACATGGCCCCCACGACCGAGCAGCTGTTCGTGTCCCGCCTGGCCCGGCTGCCCGTGCGGGCGCCCAACGGCGAGACCATCGGGCGCATCAACGACGTGGTCATCGCCCAGGCCAGCCCTGGCGAGGCGCCGGTCGTCCTCGGCATGACCGTGGTCGTCCAGCGCCGCCCGATCTTCGTGGCCATGGGACGGGTCGGTGAGCTGGACGAGAGCGGTGCCACCCTGCGCACCGGCTCGGTCAACCTGCGGCCGTTCGAGCAGCGGGCGGGGGAGACGCTGGTCCTGGGCGAGCTGCTCGACTCCCGGGCCCGCCACCGTGACACCGGCAAGGAGCTGCGCGTCAACGACGTGGCCATCGGGCAGGTCCGCCACGAGGGCTGGGTGGTCACGGCCCTGGACGTGCTCGAGCCGACCGGCGGGCTGCGCCCCTGGCGCCGGGCCAGGCACCTGCGGCTGCCCTGGGACATGGTGCAAGGACTCGAGGCGGCCGAGACGGCCGAGAGCCGGGTCGCGGCCCTGGCCGGCCTCCGCCCAGCCGACCTGGCCGCCGCGCTCCAGGCCATGCCCGCCCGGGCCCAGCGCGACGTGGTCCACGACCTCGACGACGACCGCCTGGCCGCCACCCTGGAGGAGCTGCCCGAGGAGGTCCAGGCCGGCCTGCTGGCCGGGCTGGACGACGAGCGGGCCGCGGACGTGCTCGAGGCGATGGACCCCGACGACGCCGCCGACCTGCTCGGCGAGCTGTCGGAGGCGGACCGGGCCCGGCTGCTCGCCCTCATGGTCCCCGACGAGGCCGAGCCCGTGCGCCGCCTGCTCGTCTACGACGAGGAGACGGCCGGGGGGCTGATGAACCCGGAGCCGGTCATCATGCGGGCGTCGGACACCGTTGCCGAGGCGCTGGCCCGGGTGCGCGACCCCGACCTGCCACCTGCCCTGGCCGGCCAGGTGTTCGTGGTCCGGCCACCGACGCAGACCCCGACCGGCCCCTACATGGGCGTGGCCCACTTCCAGCGCCTGCTCCGCGAGCCGCCGGGCGACCCGCTCGTCGCCTGCATCGACACCGACCTGGACACCCTCCCGCCCGACGTCCCCACCCGCCGGGTGGCGGAGTACCTGGCCACCTACGACCTGCTGGCCGCACCGGTCTGCGACCGGCAGCGCCGGCTCCTTGGCGCGGTGTCGGTCGACGACGTGCTCGACCACCTGCTGCCCGAGGCGTGGCGGCGCGGCCCGGCCCGCTCGCGCGCGAACGGCACCAACAGTGGGGACGGCAACGGCGCCCACCGTGGCAACGGCGCCAGCGACCTGGAGCAGGCACCGTGACGCGCCGGTCACCGGAGGCAGAGCGCCGGGACTCGCGCCGGGACTCGCGCCTGGCGGCGCCCCGCAGGCGGGCGCCCCGGATCCAGACCCAGTACTACGACCCCGAGGCGTTCGGCCGTTTCTCCGAGGCCATCGCCCGCTTCCTGGGCACGGCCCGCTTCCTGGTCCTGCAGACCGTGGTGGTGCTCGGCTGGATCACCTGGAACGTGGTGTTCCGCCGGTCCGACCTCGC
>DASYUT010000194.1 GCA_036000965.1 Actinomycetes bacterium | reverse complement strand
GGCGGCGCGGCTTGGTGGTGCTAGGGTTCGCGGGCGGGCTCGTGCCCAGCCCGTCGGCGGTGGTCGTCCTGGTCGGCGCGCTCGCGCTCGGCCGCGCGTGGTTCGGCGTCGCCCTGGTGGCGGCATATGGGGTGGGCATGGCGGTCACCCTCACCGGCGTCGGGCTGCTCCTGGTCCGCCTGCGCGCCCGCCGGGTCGCCGACCGGCCGGGGGGGCGCCACGCCCGGCCCGGCTGGCTCGCCCTGGCCCACCGGGCCCTGCCGGTCGTCACCGCCTCGCTGATCGTCGCGACCGGTCTCGCCCTCGCGCTCCGGGGTGCAACCCAGCTCTGACCGCTGGGCGGCTCCGGCCAACCCGACGCCGACGGCCGGGCAGGTGCCCCGGCGGGGCCGCTGTGGCAGACGGCCTCGCCGGGGCGCACGGATTCGGGTCGCATCCCCCCCTTCGCCGCCGGTGGCACCGACGCAGGTTAGCCGGACAAGCTGTTTAAGAGTACTGAATCAAACGAAAGGCGCAAGACCCCGAAAGATGACGGAGCCGAAGAAGACGTAGGGAGGGAGGGAGGCTCGCGCCGCGGCGCGACGGGGCGCGAGCGGCGGGCCAGGCCTTGGCCGGGCTAAGAGCCCTGCGACCAGGCCTGCTTCCAGCGCGCGAGCTGGCCGATCTCGGCCTGGCGACCCGACTTGACCTGCTCGGCCAGCTGGCGCACCTCGCCCAGCGAGCCCTCGGCCAGCTCGGCCTCGGCGAGCCTGACCGCGCCCTGGTGCAGGGCGGTGAGCGAGTCGGCGAAGGCGAGGTCGAACTTCGTGCCGGTGAGCGCATCGAGCTGGTTGAGCTGCTCGTCGCTGAGCAGGCCGGGAGGCAGGGTCTCGCTGTCGGCCGCCTCGGGCTGGACCGGCTTGCCCCACCGCTGGAGCCACTCCTGTAGCTTGACGATCTCGTCGCCTCTGCTCACGGTCACGTCTTTGGCCAGCTGGCGCAGCTCCGGCCGGGTGGTGTGCCCCTCGACCAGCTCCACGACCTCGGTGGCCTGGTCGTCCTGGGCGAGCAGGCGCTGCGCGAAGGCCACGTCGGCGTCGTTCAGGGATCCTGAGGCCGGCCTGTCGGCCTTGCCCGACCCGGTGCAGGCGGCGAGCAGCACACAGCACACCAGCACCAGACGCCGCATCCGCTCACCTTCTGACCTTGCCGTCGACCACGCCGGGACCGGCACACCGGAGCAGTGTAGGGCGGTTCACCCCGAACCACCGCAAACCGTGACGGCAACGTTGCCCTGCCACCAGGTGGGTCGCCGAATGTCACACCTTCCCGTCATCGTGGTCGGTTGCCGATCGTCTGACGGAGGTGCATTGATGCGGAGCGGGGCGGAGGTGCATTGATGCGGAGCGGGGTCGTGCTTCCCAACATGGGCGTCTTCGCGGACGCCGCGCTCGTGGCCGAGCTGGGCCGGGAGGCGGAGGAGGCGGGCTGGGACGGCGTCTTCGTCTGGGACGCGCTCAACCCGCCGATCGAGGACCCGCGCAACCAGGCTGCGTGCGATGGGTGGGTCGCGCTCGGGTTGCTCGCCACCACGACGCGGACGGTGACGATCGGCACGATGATCACGCCGCTTTCACGCCGGCGTCCGTGGAAGGTGGCACGGGAGACGACCACTGTCGACCACCTGTCGAGAGGCCGGCTCGTCCTGCCGGTGGGGCTGGGCGCGCTCGACGACGCCGCCTTCTCCAAGGTCGACGAGCAGACCGACCGCCGTGTGCGGGCACAACGCCTGGACGAGGCGCTGGCGATCCTCCAGGGGTGCTGGAGCGGGGAGCCGTTCGAGTTCTCGGGCGAGCAATTCCGGATCGAGGAGTCGACCTTCCTGCCGCCGTCGTACCAGCGGCCGCGGGTGCCGGTGTGGGTGGTCGCGGCCTGGCCGCGCCCGAGGTCGATGGCGCGCGCGCTGCGCTGGGACGGGATCATGCCGGTGGTGATGCCCCGTGGCGGCGAGGGCCGCGACCCGAGCCCCGACGAGATCCGTGCGATCCGGGCCCACGTCGCGGACAGGGTCGACGACCGCCCGTACGACCATGTCGTCGAGATCAGCACCCGCGGCAAGAGCGACGCCGAGGCGTCGGAGACCGCTGCCGCCTACGCCGAGGCGGGCACGACGTGGTGGCTCGAGCCGGTGTGGGAGCTGTTCTACCAGCACCCGGGCGAGGTCCAGCCGCTGCGCGAGCGCGTCCTGAAGGGGCCGCTCCCGCGCTGAGCAGCCCGGGGTCGCCGCGGGGCAGCCGGGGTCGCCACAGAGTAGCTGGGGTCGCCACAGGGCGGCTGGGGTTGCCGCACAGAGCAGCCGGGGGTCGCCGCAGAGCAGCCAGAGCAGCCAGAGCAGCCGGGGACCGCCGCGGCGGCCGGAGTCGCCTCAGAGCAGCTCGGGCCGCACCCAGTCCTTGCCGAGCACGTGGGTGTCGAGGAAGGCCAGAACGGTCTGGTACCAGACGCGCGCGTTCTGCGGCTTGAGCACCCAGTGGTGCTCGTCCGGGAAGTAGAGGAACTTCGCGTCCACCCCGTGGCGGCGGAGGTCGGTCCAGAGCCGCAGGCTCTCGCCGATCGGCACCCGGTAGTCGCGCTCTCCGTGGATCACCAGCATCGGGGTGCGGATGCGGGCCGCGTGGCGGTCCGGGGACCAGTCCAGGTAGCGACACTCGTCGAGGTCCGGGTCGCCGAACTCGCGCTCCCACCAGGCGGCGTGGTCGGTGGTGCCGTGGAACTGCCGGAGCGACCAGATGCTCGCGTGCGTGACGATGCAGCGGAAGCGGTCGGTGTGGCCGGCCACCCAGTTGGCCATGTAGCCGCCGAACGAGCCGCCCATCGCAGCGGTCCTGGCCCCGTCCACGTCCGGCCGGGCCGCCGCCGCGTCGACCGCGGCCATCAGGTCGGTGTAGGGCAGCCCGCCCCAGCGGCCCCAGCCGCGGTCGACGTACGGCTGGCCGTACCCGGTGGACAGGCCCGGGTCGGGCAGGAGCACGGCGTAGCCGCGGGCCGCCAGCAGGTGCGGGTTCCAGCGCCAGCTCCAGTCGTTCCACGACGACAGGGGGCCGCCGTGGATGAACGTGACCAGCGGCGCCGGGCGCTCGCTGGACGCCCCCTCGGGCAGCACCAGCCAGGAGCGGACCCGGGTGCCGTCGCCGGCGGCGGCCTCCACCTCGGCGACCCGGCCGGGCAGCTGGAGCGGCAGGCCGGGCGTTGGCAGCGGCCTCGGGGCCTGCTCAGCGGTTGCCGTGTCGAGCACGACCACCTCGGGCGGCGAGGCCAGGGACGACCGCAGGGCATACAGCCGGCGCCCGTCGGGCGCCGGGCAGAGGTGGCTGTAGGCGCCATCCGCAGCGAGCCGGGTGACCCGCCCGGCCGTCGCGCCCGCAGCGGGTCGGTCCGGGTCGCCGGAACTGCCTGACGCCTCCTCGCCCGGGGCGGGCCCGACCTGCCCGCCGTCCAGATCGACCCGGAACACCGGGGCGCGGCCGTCCTGGTCGGCGACGAAGAAGACCGCGGAGCCGTCGGGCGCCCAGGCCGGGGCGGACGGCCACGGCTCGAAGCCGGGGGTCAGGTCGCGGCCTTCGCCGGTGGCGAGGTCCACCAGCCACAGGGTCAGCGATGGCCCCGAGTCGGGCGTGCCGTGTCGGACGTGCTGGCAGACCGCGAAGCGCCCGTCCGGCGAGCAGGCCACCTCGTCGACGGACGCGCCCGGGTCGTCGAGCAGCACCCGCTGCTCGCCGCTGCCCGCGTCGATCGCAAGCAGCCGGGTGCGCGGGTTGCGCACGTCGTCGACGTTCCAGGTGGTGACGACCGTGGAGCCATCCGGGGTGACCGAGAAGCTCGCCTCGTCGAGGGCGTGCCCGGGCGCCGGGGTAAGCTGCCGGCCCTGCTCCATGCGGCCGTCGTCGCCGGGCGGGGGCGGTGCGGCGAGCAGGCGTGGCGCTCCGGGGCCCAGGTAGCGGTCCCAGAAGCGGATCGGGTAGCCCTCGAAGAGCTGGGCCTCCACCCCGGCGTCGGAGGCCGCCTTGATCCGGCGCTCCTCGTCGTCCAGGGTGCCGGCGGCCGGGTGCAGGCGCGTCGCGTATACGACGGTGCCGGCGTCCCGGGCGACGGCCACGGCATGGATCCCGGCCGGGGCCGACGCGACCGGGCGCGCCTCCCCGCCCTCAGCAGGCAGCAGCCAGATGGCGGCCTTCTCCTCGCCGTCCCCGTCCTCGTCCGGCTTGGCCTCCGGGTCCTTGCGGGCGGAGGTGAACAGCAGCGAGCCGCCGGGCAGGAACGCGGCGCCGCTCTCCCCCGGGGCCGAGCGGGTCAGCCGCCGCGGTGGCCGGTCACCCCCTGGGTCGAGCTCCCACAAGGCGGTGACGAACTTCTTGCCGTCGGGCGCCACCGTCGCCACCGGCGCGACCAGGCGGGTGCCGTCCGGCGACAGGATGAGCCCGGCCACCCGGGGAAGGGCGAGGTAGGCGTCGAGGTCGAACCGGGCCTCGTCCGGCAGCCGCCTCATCGGTCCTCAGCCCGCGAGGTCGCCGGCGAGGTCGAGATCGGTGTCGGCGGGCGGCGCGCCCCGGGCCGAATCGAGAGCCTCGCGCACGGCTCGGCCGTAGATGGTGCCGAGGAAGGCGTAGCCAGCGCTCGACGGGTGGAACAGGTCGGCGCTGAACATCTCGCGCTTGCCGCGGAAGGCGTCCCGGGTGTGCTGCGCGACCTCGAACACCTGGATGCCGTGGGGGCCAAGCACGGACTTGTAGACCCTGGTGAGAGCCCACGCCCGCAGGCCGAGCAGGTTGCGCAGCGGCCAGTGGAAGCAGAGCGCGACCGAGGCCGGCGGCAGGCCGGAGACGACCACCACCGCGTGCGGGGCGACGGTGTGCAGGCCGGCGGCGAGCAGGTGGAGCTGGGTGCGGATCTCACGGGTGGGGGTGCTGTGGGTGAGGTCGTTGGTGCCCACGCAGATCAGCACCACGTCGGGGTCGAGCCCGGCGAGCCGGGGGAGCTGCTCCCCCACGACGTTGCGGAGCCGGGAGCCGGACACCCCGAGCGAGTGGAGGTCCACCCGGTAGCGGTCGGTGAGCGCCTTGGCCACGCCGTAGGCGAGCGTGTCCTCGGCCGCGTCGGCGCCGACCCCGGCCACCGAGCTGTCCCCGAGCACGGCCACGGTGAGCGGTTCGGCCTCCTCGGGGCCGACCATGCCGCTGATCTCGAGCACGGGCGAGGAGGGGATGAACTTGTGGTGCATGGCCGCCCAGACCTCGGCGGCCAAGGTCGTGACCATCGCCCCACCAGCCAGCAGCGCTGCACGGCCCACGTACCGGAACTGGATGCTCATCGTCCCCCTCCTCGCCCAGAGCGTACGACCTTTTGTCTGGTTTGGGGAGGACCTGCACGCTTGGGGGGAATCTGCATGGTCGACGGCGGGGCCGGTGGCCCTGGCACGTCTGGGAGGGGATCGTCCTCACCGACGGGCTGGAGCGGGCTCATGCCGCCCTCTGCCCGGGAGCGGGCCAGTGGCCGGTACGGTGCCGGCGCGGATCGGATGCGCTCGCCATCGTGCCCTCGGCGTCGAGTGCCTGATTCCCCTGCTCCAAGTGTAACCAGGCCGTCGAGAGAGCGAGACCCCCTTTTGCCCCGGCTTTTGCCCCGGCTTGCCCCGCGGTTGCCCCAGCCTTGCCCAGCCTCACCCCGGCCGGGGCGGCCGCTTCGCTGCGTGCGCCTCAGGCCTGGTCAGCCGCGCTACGCGAGCACGCCGAGCTGGCTCGGGTCGCGCACGTAGCGGCCGACCAGCTCGGCCGTGCAGGCGTCGAGGCGCTGGTGCAGGACCCGGCGGTAGACCGACAGCTCGACCTCGACCTCAACCAGGCCGCGCTCGACCTCGGCCAGCTCGGCCAGGTGGTTCCAGGGGATGGGGGTGTCCCACAGCGTGCCCAGTCCGGCCACGGGCCGGGCCTCCTCGTCCAGGCCGACCAGCGTCCATGCCGGCGAGCGCCGCCGTGCCGCCGAGCGTCCGGCCACGGCCAGCCGGGCCAGGCTGCCAGGTGCCGGCACGCCCCCCTCCAGGCCGGTGCGGACCAGGTCCAGCCGGCCCTGCACGAGCCGGCGCCAGTAGCTCACCCGGCGCTCCTCCTCCTGCAGCGACTCGCGCAGCGCGCGCAGGTGCGCGAGCGGCTGCTCGCGCAGCCGGTCGGCGAAGGCGTCCTCGGTCACGGTGCTCCTCCCGCTCTGCGTGCCGAGGCGTCACACCCCGGCGGGTCTCCCTGGAGGAACCTCGGCACCTGGACGCCGCCACTTCAGTCCCGATCCGGATGCCGCCGGGGTGGCCCTGCACCTCGAGGCGCGCATACCATCCGGCAATGGCCGATTCCTCCGACGCACCCGTCGCCCGGCGGCGTGGGCGCGAGTCCAAGAAGGCCCGCAAGCAGCGGGCCGCCGAGATCCAGGCCCGGCTCGCGGCCCGCTACCCTGTGCCCACCACCGCGCTCGCCCACGGCTCGGCCTGGGAGCTGCTGGTCGCCACCATCCTGTCCGCCCAGTCCACCGACGAGACCGTCAACAAGGTCACCCCAGAGCTGTTCGCCCGCTATCCCACCGTGGCCCACTTCGCGGCCGCCGACCGGGAGGAGCTGGAGCGGGTGATCTACCCGACCGGGTTCTTCCGCAGCAAGGCACGCTCGCTCCAGGGGGCCGCCCAGTACCTGCTCGACCACCACGGCGGCGAGGTCCCCGACCGGATGGAGGACCTGGTCCTGCTGCCCGGGGTCGGGCGCAAGACGGCCAACGTGGTGCTCGGCTCGTACTTCGGCCGCAACGTGGGGGTCGTGGTCGACACCCACGTGGGCCGGCTGTCGCGCCGGCTCGGCCTGACCGCGCACGACGACCCCGAGAAGGCCGAGGTCGACCTGATGGCGCTGGTCCCGGTCGAGGAGTGGACGAACTTCTCCCACCGGCTCATCTACTACGGGCGCGAGGTGTGCACGGCCAAGGACCCCCGCTGCGACGCGTGCGAGCTGGCCGACCTCTGTCCGTCGGCGTTCCGGGTCGGGCGCTGGGCCAAGCCGGTTCGCACCCCCCGCAAGCCGGCCGGCTCCGCCCGGGCCGCACGGACCCGCGGGGCTGGGAAGCCTGCGGGCGGGCCAGCACCCGCGCCACCGGGCCGGGAGGCTGCCGCGGCTGCGGAGCCCTGGGGCGGGCCAGCACCCGCGCCACCAGGCTGGGAGGCTGCCGGGGCGGCGCAACCCGGGAGCGGGCCAGGGCCGGGGGAGGCCATGGAGCCGCCCGGTGCTGGTCCGTGACGCGATGACCCCGGACCCGCCTGACCATGGCACCGGCGGCGCCCTCGGGGTCGTGGCAGCGGTGGGATCCACTCTGCCATGGCGCGCACAGGCCAAGGCCGGTGGTCTCCGCCAGAGCGCGCTCTCCCACATGGAACCAGGACCGCCGGGGGGCATGCGACCGGCGCCATCTGGCCTGTCACAGCAACTCAGGACCGATGCGTCGGCGGACCTCCTCGGCCACCTCGCCTTGGGCGGCGTGGCGTCCGGTCGACGCCTTGGAGAAGATCAGCTCGCCGTCCAGCGTGACCTCGAACCGCCCGCCGCTCGCCGGCACCAGCTCGAGGCGTTCCAGCACGGGTGCCCACCGCAGCAGCTCTGCCGCCAGACCGACGGCTTCCGGCGTGTAGTTTCAGGGAACGCAGAACTCGATGGCGATGCGATGCCGCGGTTGCAGGACCACCGGGCGACCTCCTGACCGGGTGTAGGGAGATTTGCGCCACCACCTTACGGCGGTGGGGCCAGTGCAGCTCGAGCCGGTGGGGCCAGTGCAGCTCGAGCCGGTGGGGCCAGCTCCGCCTGCCGCCCACGAGGGGAGCCAGCTTGGACGCCGTCGGCCCGTGAGCTTCGGGCGCTGTCCGGCGGGACAGGGCGCTGTCCGGCGGGATAGGCAAAAGGAATCAGTTTCAGCAGCTGCTCTGGTTGGGTATGCCCGACGCTGCCGTGCCATGCCATCGGCGCTTGTCGGATGGGGTGACCGTCGCGAACGGAGGCAAGATGCAGCGCGACCGGCCCGCGCTTCGTAAGCATGCGTAAGCGCTTCGCCGGCCGGACCGACCAGGTCGCTGCCGCCCGCCGTTTCGTGGCCGGCATCCTCTCGCGCCGGGGCTCGCACGCCGACGAGACCGCCCGGCTGCTGGTGACCGAGGCGGCCACCAACGCCCTGCTCCACTCCGCCTCGGGTGACGACGGGGGCAGCTTCGAGGTGCGCTGCGACGTCGACCACGACCGCTGGCTCAGGGTCGAGGTCCACGACGGCGGCGCGCCCAGCGGGCCCCGGCGCCGCGTGCATCAGCTCGACGCGCTCACCGGCCGCGGCTTCGAGCTGTTCGACGCGCTGGCCAGCCGCTGGGGCCACAGCGGCGGCG
Organism: Actinomycetes bacterium; assembly: GCA_036000965.1. Lineage (NCBI taxonomy): Bacteria > Bacillati > Actinomycetota > Actinomycetes > Actinomycetes bacterium. The sequence continues at coordinate 10,637 of DASYUT010000194.1, read as the reverse complement.
CCCGCGGCCGGGTGGTCTGGTTCGAGCTCGATCTCTGATCCCTCGCCTGCCGGGCGGTTGCCGCGCTGGGCGGTTGCCGCGCTGGGCGGTTGCCGGGGCCGGGTGCGGGTGCTAGGGTGCCTAACAACTGTTAGTTAGGAGCCAGCATGACCGCACGCCGCCGGCAGATCGAGGACGTGGCCAGCGCCCTGTTCGGCGAGCGCGGGTACGCGGCCACCAGCATGCGCGACATCGCCCGCGCGCTCGACCTGCAGGGCGGCAGCCTCTACGCCCACATCCCCTCCAAGGAGGCGGTGCTCTGGTCGATCGTGGACGATGCGGCGCGGCGCTTCCACGCGGCGGTGGGGCCGATCGCCGACGGGCCCGGTCCCGCCCCGGAGCGGCTCCGGGCGATGATCCACGCCCATGTCGGCGTGCTCGCCGAGAGCCTCGAGCGGGCCAGCGTCTACCTGTTCGAGTGGACCTTCCTGGCCCCTGAGCGGCGCGAGCAGGCGGCCCGGTCGCGGGCCGCCTACCAGGCCCTGTTCGAGCGCGTGATCGCCGAAGGCCAGGCGGCCGGGGAACTGGCCGACGCCGACGGCAAGCTAGCCGCCATCTTGGTCCTGTCCGCCCTGAACGGCCTGCCGCGCTGGTACCGGCCTGACGGGCCCCTGCCCCCAGGCGCGATGGCCGGGCAGTTCGCCGACATGCTCCTGCGCGGGCTCGCCCCGCGCCTCCGGGACGAGGCTGCAGCCGGAGCCCGGCTGCCGTCGGTTCCGGCGGGCAACGGACAGGCGGGTAGCGGGTGCGAGGAGACGAGGGCGCCGGAGCAATGGGAGAGCGAGGGAGCGCGACCATGAACGACCCCGTGCGGCTGCAAGCCTTCAACCGTCACGTCGCCTCGGGCGGCAAGGTGGAGCCGGGCGACTGGATGCCCGAGGAGTACCGCAGGGCGGTCGGCAAGTTCGTCGAGATGCACGCCAACTCCGAGCTGATGGGCGTGCTGCCCGAGCGTGAGTGGATCCTGCGCGCCCCCACCCTGAAGCGGAAGCTCGCCCTGACCGCCAAGGTGCAGGACGAGGTCGGTCACGCCCAGCTCCTCTACCGGGTCGCCGAGGACCTCGGCAAGCCACGCGAGGCGATGCTGGCCGACCTGCTCGCTGGCAAGACCAAGTTCCACAACGTGTTCCACTACCCGACCAGGAGCTGGGCCGACGTCGGCATCATCGCCTGGCTGGTCGACGCCGCCGCGATCGTGGCCCAGCAGGCCCTGCGCGGGTCGTCCTACGCGCCCTACGGCCGGACGATGAAGAAGATCTGCTGGGAGGAGTCGGTCCACATCATGCACGGCCGCGACGTCGTGCTCACCCTGGTGAACGGGACCGCGCGGCAGCGGGCGCTGGTCCAGGACGCGCTGGACCGCTGGTGGGGTCCGCTCATGCAGATGCACGGCCCGCCGACCGACCCGGCCAAGGACCGGGACCTGGCCTGGCGCATCAAGAACAAGGACAACGAGACGCTGCGCCAGGAGTTCCTCAACGTCTACGTGCCCCGCATCCGCGAGATCGGCCTCGAGATCCCCGACCCCGAGCTCACCCAGGACCCCCAGACGGGCCGCTGGCACTACACCGAGCCGGACTGGAGGGAGCTGTACGCGGTCGTCACCGGCCACGGCCCGAAGTCGGCCGAGCGCCTGGCGTTCCGACAGCTCAACTACGAGCAGACCCAGTGGGTGCGTGACACCGTGCTGGCCGCCCCCAGGGCCGCCGCATGACCGCCAGGGGCCCAGGGGCTCATGGAGCCGAAGGCGGTGGCCCCCGGCCGGATCCGGGCGGGCCGATGGAGGTCTACGAGGTGTTCCGGCAGGAGAAGGAGGGCGGCCCGATGGTGCACGGGGGCAGCCTGCTCGCCCCCGACGGCGAGCTGGCCGCCCACTACGCCCGCGAGTTCTACGGGCGGCGCCAGGAGTCGGTCCGGCTCTGGGTGGTGCGACGGTCGGCCATCCACGACGTGGCCGACCCCGACCTGCTGCAGCCGCCGATGGACCGGTCGTTCAAGAAGCCGGTCGGGTATTCGACCGGCATCAAGCAGAAGCTGGCCGAGGCCCGCGAGCGCGCGGGCGGCGCAGAATGAGCGCGCAGGCGCACCCGTGGCCCGGTGCGGAAGGGGGTGCGCCGATGAGCGCGCTTGCCACCCCGGGGACCGGCCCGACCGGGACGGGCGCCACGGGACTCGACGACGACACCAGGGACGCGCTGGCCGAGCTGCTGCTGTTCATGGCCGACGACGAGCTCATGCTCGGCTACTGGGACTCGGAGTGGACCGGGATCGCGCCCCTGCTCGAGGAAGACGTGGCCTTCAGCTCCCTCGCCCAGGACGAGATCGGCCACGCCCAGGCCCTGTACGAGCTGCTGGCGGACCTGACCGGCGAGCCGGCCGACCGGATCGCCTACGGCCGCGAGGCCGGCGGCTACCGCCAGGCCGCGCTGCTGGACCACGCCCGTGGCGACTGGGCGTTCTCGATCGCCCGCCGGTTCCTCTACGACACCGCTGACGCGGTCCGCCTGGACGCCCTGGCCGGCTCGTCGTATGCGCCCCTGGCCGGGCTGGTGGCCAAGATGCGGCGCGAGGAGCGCTACCACCTGGCCCACATGCACGCCTGGATGGTGCGGCTGGCCCGTGGCGGCGAGGAGCCCAGGCGACGGCTGGCGGCCGCCTGCGAGCGGCTCTGGCCCGACGCGCTCGCCGTGCTCGCGCCGCCAGCCGGGGAGCGGCGCCTGCTGGACGCCGGCATCCTGACCCAGCCGTTCGCCACCTGCCGGCAGCGCTGGCTCGAGGAGCTGGCTCCGCTGTTCGAGGAGCTGCGGCTGCCGTTCCCGTTCCGCCTGGCCGGGGCGGGGCTGCCCGGGCAGCCCGGCCGCCTGGAGCCGACCTTCCCGGAGCCGGGGCCGGAGGGCCGCACCGAGCACAACGACGACTTCCGCTGGCTCTGGGGCGAGCTCACCTCGGTGTACCGCTCCGAGCCGGGCGCGACCTGGTAGGCGGGAGGCGGGGACGATGTGCGCCAGCGCAGCGGCCGGGCTGGAGCGCCGCGTCTGGGACGCGCTCGGCGAGGTCCCCGACCCGGAGATCCCGGTCGTCTCCGTGGTCGACCTCGGCATCGTCCGCGCGGTCGAGGCCGGTCCGGAGCGCATCCGGGTCGAGATGCTGCCGACCTTCGTCGGCTGCCCGGCCCTCGAGGTCATCAGGCGGTCGATCGCCGAGCGGCTCGCCGGCATGGCCGAGCGGGTCGAGGTCGAGCCCACCTTCGCCGAGCCGTGGACCTCCGACCGGATCACCCCCGAGGGGCGGCGCAAGCTGCGCGAGAGCGGCTTCGCCCCGCCCGGCCCGCCCCCGGCCGACGAGCCGGCCGGCCGGCCCCTGTTCGCCACCATCGGCATGCGGCCAGAGGCTCACTCGCCTGAAGCGCGCGAGGTGCGCTGCCCGTTCTGCGGGTCGCGGGACACCGCGCTGGAGAACCCGTTCGGCCCCACGCTCTGCCGGGCGATCTTCTGGTGCAACGCCTGCCGCCAGCCGTTCGAGCAGTTCAAGGCCGTCTGAGCCGTCCCAGCGGGGATCGCATCGAGCAGTTCAAGGCGGTCTCGGCCGTCCCGGCTGAGGATCGCAAACATTAGAAGAGAAGGCATTGCGTGAGGACGGCGCGGTAGGGTCCAATCTGCGAAATGCAGGGGACCATCGTGGGGCCCCGCATGGTGGGAGGTGGGACTCTTGCAACGAGCAGCCGTGATGCTGCGTGTACTCGCCCTCGGGGCCGTGCTCGCCCTCGTCGCAACCGCATGTGGTTCGGAGAAGAGCACGACCGGGGGCCAGACAGGAGGGGCGAAGAAGGGCGGCACGATCGTGTTCGCCGCCTCGTCCGACCCGGTCAGCCTGGATCCGGCATTCATCTCGGACGGCGAGTCGATCCGGGCTACCAACCAGATCTACGAGGGACTGGTCAAGACCAAGGCCGGCGGTACCGAGATCGAGCCGAGCCTGGCCAAGTCCTGGACGCCCAGCGCCGACGCCACGAGCTGGACGTTCGACCTCCAGGAGGGCGTCAAGTTCCACGACGGGACGCCGTTCAACGCCGCGGCGGTCTGCGCCAACTTCGACCGCTGGTACAACTTCAAGGGCGTCCTGCAGAGCGACTCGGTCTCCTACTACTGGGTTAGCGTGTTCGGCGGCTTCAGCGACAAGAAGAAGCCCAGCCTCTACAAGTCCTGCGAGGCCAAGGACGACAAGACGGCGGTCATCAACCTGACCCAGCCGTCGGCCTCGTTCATCGCCGCCCTGTCGCTGTCGTCGTTCTCGATCCAGAGCCCGGACGCGCTCAAGAAGTACGACGCCGACAAGGTGTCGGGCACCGCCGAGGAGCCGAAGTTCGAGAGCGACTACGGCCTCAAGCACCCGACCGGGACAGGCGCGCTCAAGTTCGAGTCGTTCGCGGCCAACGACAAGACCGTGCTGGTCCGCAACGACGACTACTGGGGCCCGAAGTCCATCCTCGACAAGGTCATCTTCCGCACCATCCCTGAGCTGGCGGCCAGGCGCCAGGCCCTTGAGGCCAACGAGATCCAGGGCTACGACAACGCCGACCCGAACGACGTGGAGGCCCTGAAGGCGAACTACCAGGTGCTCCAGCGGCCGGCGTTCAACGTCGCCTACGTGGGCTTCAACCAGAAGAAGAAGCCGCTCGACAACCCCAAGATCCGCCAGGCCATCGCCCACGCGCTGAACCGCGACGCGCTCATCAAGGCGAAGTACCCCGCCGGCTCGCAGGTGGCCAACGAGTTCATGCCGCCCGAGGTGTTCGGCTACAACGACAACGTCACCAAGTACGACTACAACCCGGACAAGGCCAAGCAGCTCATCGCCGAGTCCGGGGTGAAGAACCCGACCCTCGAGTTCTGGTACCCGACCTCGATCAGCCGCCCCTACATGCCCGACCCGCAGGCCAACTTCCAGGCGTTCAAGGCCGACCTGGAGAAGGTCGGCTTCAAGGTCACGCCGAAGTCGGCGCCCTGGCGTCCCGACTACCTGAACGCCGTCCAGTCCGGGGTGGCGCCCGTCTACCTGTTCGGCTGGACCGGCGACTACGGCGATCCGGACAACTTCGTCGGGGTCTTCTTCCAGCAGCCCTCGGCGCAGTGGGGGTTCGACAACAAGGCGATCTTCTCCGCACTGAACGACGCCGAGAAGGAGACCGACGAGGCCAAGCGCACCGACGCGTACAAGCAGGCCAACGAGCAGATCATGCAGTTCCTGCCCGGCGTGCCCTACGCTCACACCGGCCCGTTCGTGGTCTTCGCCAAGAACGTCAAGGGGTTCGTGCCAAGCCCGGTGACCACCGAGCTCTTCTCCGTCGTGTCGGTCGGGTAGCGCAAAGGAGGCGAGTGCGTCGAGGCGGCCCTGGCCCGGCCAGGGCCGCCTCGACGTCACCACACGGTCGTGCTCAAGTTCACCGTCCGCCGGCTCGTCCAGCTCGTCCCGATCCTGCTCGGGTTGTCCATCCTCGTGTTCATCTGGATCCGGGCCCTGCCGGGGGGCCCGGCCGAGGCGCTGCTCGGCGAGCGCGCCACCCCGGAGGCGGTCGCGCGCATGCGTGAGCTGTACGGGCTCGACCGCCCGATCTGGCAGCAGTACCTCTCCTACATGGGCTCGGTGGTGCGCCTGGACCTCGGGCAGTCGGTGGTGAGCCGGCGCCTGGTCACCACCGAGATCCGCGAGCGCTTCCCGGCCACCATCGAGCTGACCGTCGCGGCCATGATCTTCGCCGTCGGCATCGGCATCCCGCTCGGGTTCCTGGCCGCCAAGCGCTACCAGGGCCCGGTCGACCAGTTATCGGTGGCCGGGTCGCTGCTCGGGGTGGCCATCCCCGTGTTCTTCCTCGGCCTGCTGCTCAAGTACCTGTTCGCGGTGAAGCTGCACTGGCTGCCGACGGTCGGCCGGTCCGTCGCGACCTCGACCGCACCCCACCCGACCGGCTTCTACGTGCTCGACGCCCTCATCACCAACGACCGGGTCGCGCTGGTGGACGCCGTCCGGCACCTGATCCTGCCCGCCGTCGCGCTCGGGACCATCCCGCTCGCGATCATCACCCGCATCACCCGGGCCGCCGTGCTCGACGTGGTGAACGAGGACTACGTCCGCACCGCCCAGGCCAAGGGCCTGGAGCCGCGGGTGGTCGACCGCAGGCACGTGCTCAAGAACGCCATGCTGCCGGTGACCACCATCATCGGGTTGCAGACGGGCCTGCTGCTGTCAGGGGCCGTCCTGACCGAGCACGTGTTCGCCTGGGGCGGCATGGGACAGTGGATGTACCAGGCGATCTCGTACCGGGACTACTCTGTGCTGCAGGCTGGCATCCTGTTCTTGGCCGTCGTCTTCGTGGTCGTGAACCTGCTCGTGGACCTCTCCTACGCCCTGCTCGACCCCCGCATCCGGGTGAGGTGACCCTTGTCATGAGCCTCGCCGAAGCCGAAGCCAAGGAACTGCAGCTCGAGGGCGAGCAGCTCGTCGGCCGCTGGGCCGACGCGCGCCAGCGCCTGCTCCGCAACCCGGGCGCCGTGGTCGGCCTCGTGCTCATCGCGCTGTTCGTGCTCGTGGCCGTGTTCGCCCCGCTGCTCGCGCCCTACGACCCGGGCCAGCAGGACCTCTCGGTGATCCGGCCGGGGGTGGTCCCGGGGCCGTCGGCCGACCACTGGCTCGGCGTGGACCAGCTCGGCCGCGACCTCCTCTCCCGCATCATCTACGGGGCCCGCTCCTCGCTCGTCATCGGGCTGGTGTCGCTCGGGTTCGGCGCACTCGTCGGGCTCACCCTGGGCGCGCTCGCCGGCGCGCTCAGCGGCTGGGTCGACACCGTGATCATGCGCCTCATGGACATGATGCTGGCCATCCCCAGCCTGCTGCTCGCGATCGGGGTGGCCGCCGCGATCGGGCGCAGCCTCACCGCCGTGATGCTCGCCATCGGCGTGGTCAACGTGCCGATCTTCGCCCGCCTGCTGCGCGGCTCGATGCTCTCCCAGCGCGAGAGCGACTACGTGCTGGCCGCCCGCGCGCTCGGGGTCAGGCAGTCGCGCATCGTGCTCGGCCACGTCGTGCCCAACTCCATCGCCCCGGTGATCGTGCAGGCCACCCTGGCCCTGGCCACCGCGATCATCGACGCGGCCGGCCTGGCCTTCCTCGGCCTGGGCTCGGCCGACCCGGGCGTGCCGGAGTGGGGCCGGATGCTGGCCGAGACCCAGTCCTTCCTGCAGAACGCGCCCCACGCCGCCGTCTTCCCGGGCCTGGCCATCGTCGTCTCCTGCCTCGGCTTCTACCTGCTCGGCGAGGGGCTGCGCGAGGCGCTCGACCCCAAGTTCCGGCGATGAGCACGGCGGGCGCATACGAAGCCTCGCGCGGCGAGAGGAGAGCGCCGACCACCATGCCCCTGCTGTCGGTCGACGACCTCAGCGTGGTCTTCCAGCGCCGCGGCCGGCGCCCGGTGCGTGCCGTCGACGGCGTCAGCTTCGAGATCGAGCCGGGCCAGACCATCGGGCTGGTCGGCGAGTCGGGCTGCGGCAAGAGCGTCACCTCCCTGGCCATCCTGGGCCTGCTGCCCAAGCGCGGGAACCAGGTGGGCGGCTCGGTCCGGTTCGGCGGCCGGGAGCTGCTCAAGCTGTCCGACGCCGAGCTGCGCGACATCCGCGGCCGCGAGATCGCGATGGTGTTCCAGGACCCGATGACCTCGCTCAACCCGGTGCTCACCATCGGCCGCCAGATCACCGAGGTGCTGCGCCGCCACTTCGGCCTCAAGGGCGAGGCCGCCACCCGGGAGGCGGTGTCGCTGCTCGACGCGGTCGGCATCTCGGCCGCCCGCCGCCGGGTGCGCGAGTACCCTCACCAGCTCTCGGGCGGCATGCGCCAGCGGGCCATGATCGCCATGGCCCTGGCCTGCCAGCCGAAGCTGCTGATCGCCGACGAGCCGACCACCGCGCTCGACGTCACCATCCAGGCGCAGATCCTGGACCTGCTCCGCGCCCTCATCGCCGAGCGCGACACCGCCCTGCTGCTGATCACCCACGACCTCGGTGTGGTGGCCGGCATGTGCGAGACCGTGCACGTCATGTACGCCGGGCGGTTCATCGAGTCAGCCGACCGCTACGAGCTGTTCGCCCGCCCCCGCCACCCCTACACGGCCGGACTGCTCGCCTCGGTGCCCCGCCTCGACCAGGCGCGGGGCGAGCCGCTCCACCCCATCAAGGGCTCGGCCCGGGACACCATCCCCTGGGCCTCGGCGTGCGCGTTCGCCCCGCGCTGCGGCAACCGTGTCGGCCGTTGCACGACCGACAGGCCCGAGCTGGCCCCCGACGGCCTTCCCGGCTCCCAAGGTTCCGGGGTCGACCACCTGCTGCGCTGCTTCAACCCGGTCGGCGCCGAGGCCAAGGAGCCGATCGGATGAGCACGGCGGGTGCCGCCGCGGCCTCGCGCGGGAGGAGGGAGCGCCGGTGAGCCTGCTCGAGGTCCGCGGCCTCAAGGTCCACTTCCCGATCACCTCGGGGCTGCTGTTCGAGCGCAAGATCGGGGCCGTCTATGCCGTCGACGGCGTCGACCTCGACCTGAACCAGGGGGAGACCCTCGGCCTCGTGGGCGAGTCGGGCTGCGGCAAGAGCACGGCCTCCAAGGCGATCCTCCGCCTCATCGAGCCGACCGAGGGCAGCGTCCGCTTCGACGGCGTCGACGTGACCGGGCTGAAGGGCGAGGAGCTGCGCCGGCTCCGGCGCCGCATGCAGATGATCTTCCAGGACCCGTTCTCGAGCCTGGACCCGCGGCAGAGCGTCGGCTCGATCCTGGCCGAGCCGATCCGCACCCACGGCCTCGCCGCCGGCAAGGCGGCCGACGACCGCGTGCGCGAGCTGCTGGAGGTGGTCGGGCTCCCGGCCGAGGCCGCCGGCCGCTTCCCGCACGAGTTCTCCGGCGGCCAGCGCCAGCGCATCGGCATCGCCCGCGCCCTGGCCGTCCGTCCCGACCTGATCATCTGCGACGAGCCGGTGTCCGCCCTCGACGTGTCCATCCAGGCCCAGGTCATCAACCTGCTCGAGGAGCTGCAGGAGGAGTTCGGCCTCACCTTCCTGTTCGTCGCCCACGACCTGGCCGTGGTCCGCCACATCTCCGACCGGATCGCGGTCATGTACCTGGGGAGGATCGTGGAGGTGGCGCCCTCGGACGAGCTGTACGAGCTGCCGCTGCACCCCTACACGATCGCGCTGCTCTCGGCCATCCCCATCCCCGACCCCGAGGTCGAGCTGCGGCGCGAGCGCATCCTGCTTACCGGCGACCTGCCCTCGCCGGCCGACCCCCCGCCCGGCTGCCGCTTCCACACGCGCTGCCCGTTCCGCCAGCCCACCCGCTGCCACGACGAGGAGCCCGAGCTGCGCGCGCTGCGCAGCGGCCACACCGTCGCCTGCCACTGGGCCGAGGAAATCCAGGCCGGCCGGGTGCAGGCCCACGAGGTGCCGGTGGAGGACGCCGACTCGGAGCTGGCGGGCGCCTGAGCTTGTGATTGAAGCCGGCGGGCATTCTGAGAGATCGCCGCTGGGTCGGCGGCGGTGCCCGTGCACTGGTGATGACAGGTCAGGCAGCCGATCTCTCTTCCTTGACCTTCCCGCCCGTATCGCGAAACTGCTCGTCAACGCCGCCCCTGACCCAGCTTCACGCGGAGTTGTCGAGTTCAGCGCCTCAACCTCCCCAGCGCGACCTCGTTGGCATGGTGGGCGGCACCCGCCAGCAAATCAACCGCATCCTCCAGGCCTCCAGTCGCGTGGCTGGATCCGGCTGCAGGACCGCACGATCGTCCTGCTCCGTCGCGATCATCTCCGCAAGCGCGTAGGCCTGTGAGCGAGCCACTCTTCCAGCCGGCAAGGCGGTCGGCCCACCTCAGCGCGGTCTCGTCGGACGACCGTGCCCGGCGTCGAGCCGAAACCCGCCTGGAGAGAGTTGCCTCGTCTGCAGCGAAGGGGGCTCGGCCCACGACCGGGTCCAGCGCCGAGGGGCGTGTTTCGCGGTTTCCAGCCGGAGTACCTGGTTTAATCGATCTGCTCGGAGCAGGCTCGGCGTGCCGGCGAAGAACCATCGCGGGAAGACTCGTCGGGCTGCCTCGTCGGTGACGTCACCCTGATGCGTCAAGCAGACCTGCTCCACATGGGAGTCCTCCTCCAGGATTTCGAGTGCCCGTGCCAACCAGCGTTCGCCCAGCGGCCACGGGGACCACCGGTCGTCCAGATAGAGCACGTAGGAGAGATCCGAGCACACGGCTAGTGCGCTGACCACGAACGTTCACCGGGTCAGCGCGATCGTGTGCTCGCCGGCGCCTTGGGCGCCGGGGGTACTGTCGGCATCGACGTGGTCGAGTCGACAGTACGAGGGGCGATGGCCGAGCCGGTACGGGCACGGCGGCTGAGCGACGAGGAAGGGCAGACGCTGCAGCGGATCGTGCGCCGCGGCAAGCACGGTTCGATCCGGGTGCGGCGCGCGTTGATCGTCATGGCGTCGGCCAGCGGCACCACGGTGCCGGCGATCGCCCGGCTGGTCCAGGCCGATGCCGACACCGTCCGTGACGTGATCCACGCGTTCAACCA
>DASYUT010000193.1 GCA_036000965.1 Actinomycetes bacterium | reverse complement strand
TCGGCCCGGCCCGGCCATCGTGGAGCTGCCAGCGGCACCCTGCGACAATCTGCCGCGGGGATTTGATACCGAGTGTCCGAAACGGGGGCGAGGGGAACCGCCATGAGCGCGGAGCGACCCCAAGCCAGGCCAGAGCAGCCTTCGCCGGACGGCCCGGTACCACCCGAGCCGGAGGTGGCGGCGCCATTGCCTGCCGAGCCGACTCTGCCACCGCACACCGTCGAGCCGACCCGGACCAGCATGGTGTAGACGATGGTCGGCGTCGGCGTGGCCCTCCTCGTCGCCATCCTGGTGTTCATCCTGCAGAACGGTCAGCGTGTGCGCGTGCGGTTCCTGGTGGCCAACGGCACGCTGCCGCTCGGCGCGTCGCTGCTGTTCGCTGCGTTGCTCGGCGCGCTGCTGGTGCTGGTGGCGGGCGCGGCGCGGGTGCTGCAGCTGCGGGTGGTGGCACGGCGCCATCGCCGCGCCGACCAGCTGCCCTGACCTCATCAGGTCGCGGTGGATTGTTGTAGTCGACTCCCGGACCCGGCCCCGAGTGATGCTGTGCCTCTCGTTGGTGCGCTTCATCGTCCTGCTGGGAGTGCGGTTGGGCGGCTTTGCGTCGGGCAGGATGCAAGGCGCCGGGCAACGCCGCCAACGCCCGGGCCAGGGGAAGGGACCAAGGAGTGCGAGGTGGAGCAGCGATCCGACGAGTCCGCCGAGGCCGAGGTCCGCGACCTGGACGCCAAGATGCCGGCGTCGCCGCCAGCCGATCTGGCCGGTGGCCGCATCCGCCCGGCCGCCCTGGTCCGCTGGGGCTTTTTCGTCGGCGTGGGGCTGCTGCTGGCCTATGGCGCCGCCCAGGCCCTGCTGTCTGTACGCAACCTGCTGATCCTGGTCCTGGTGGCTATGTTCCTGGCCGTGAGCCTCGACCCGGCCGTACGCTGGCTCACTGCCCGGGGTTGCCCCCGCGGGCTGGCCGTCGCCCTGATCCTGGTGGTGTTGGTGGCCATCCTGGCCGCGTTTCTGGTCTCGGTGATCCCGCACCTGGTCAGCCAGTTCACCACCCTGGTCCACACCCTGCCCAGCTACTTGGCCCAGCTGGCCGACCGTTCACGTCGGTACCAGGACCTCAACAGTCGCTACCACCTCAGCCAGCGCCTGGAAGGCGTGGTCGGCCAGTTGCCTGGGCGGCTGGCTAGCGGGGCGCTGGGGCTGACGAGCCGGATCGTCGGCGGCCTGATCGCGGTGCTGACCGTGCTGGTGTTCACCGTCTACTTCCTGCTCGACCTGCCCCGGCTACGCCGAGGCGTGGTCCGCCTGTTCACGGTGGATCGGCGGGCGCGGTATGGCGCGATGGTCGACATCATGGTCGACAAGGTCGGGACCTACATGATCGGCCGGCTGGCCATCGGCCTGATGGGCGGGGTGGTGGCCGGGATTACCCTCGCCGTGCTGAGGGTTCCCTACGCGCTGCCGCTGGCCATCCTTATCGGGCTGCTGGACGTCATCCCGCTGCTCGGCCACCCGGTTGGCTCGGTGATCGCGGTTCTGGTGGTGCTGTTGACCGTCCCGCTGTGGCCGACCACCGTCGTGCTCATCCTGGTCCTGCTCGCCTACCAGCAGATCGAGAACTACCTGATCGGCCCGCGGATCCTCAGCCACTCGGTGGAGATCTCCTCGGCGGCGGTGCTGCTGGCCACGCTGCTGGGCGCGGCCATCCTGGGCGTGGTGGGGGCGCTGATGGCAATCCCGATCGCGGCCGCGGTCAAGGTCCTACTGGTCCAACAGATCGACCAGCACGAGGCGGCAGCCGCCGCGGCCGACCGGCGACCACGGTGGCGACGCCACCGGACCGACACGGCAGCGGAGCCTCCCCCGAGCGCCAACGGACCCGGGTCGGCCGCCAAGCCGTGAGCGGGTTGTCCCGGCACCGGGCGGACACGAGCTCCTGCACCAGCGCCGGGTCAACGACCGAGCCGCCCCTGGCGATCCGGTCCAGGGTGTCGATGAACTCGTCCACGTCGGTGACCCGGCGCTTGAGCTTGCGCCATGCCCGGATGGCGGGAAGCCCGACAGTGCTTCCCAAGCTCGCAGTTACTCCTCCGGTTCTGCGGTCGACACCAACAAGGAGGACGCAGAGGTCGAAGCGCGTAACCTCCACACGCCGTACACGGTCAACAGGTGCGGCCCACCAGCATGGCCGTCAGCACGATGGCGGTCGAGACATCATCGAGGAGGCCAAAGCGATGAGTATCGGAGTCAGCATCTTCCTTCTGGTGGTCGGCGCGATTCTGACCTTTGCCGTGAAGGTCAGCGCCTCGGGGTTCAACATCAACACGGTCGGGATCATCCTCATGCTCGCCGGTGCGCTTGGATTGCTTCTCTCGCTACTATTCTGGAGCAGCTTCTCGCCGTGGAGCCGTCGCAGGACCGTGGCGCGCGGAGACACCGTGATCGAGGAGCGGCGCATCGATCGCGATCTCCCCTAGTACCAGTATTATAGCCGCACCTGCGACCTCCTTTGGGCAATGCGGCCTGCGATCATCGATGAGTATGACTTTCGGTTCGCATCCGAAGCCCACATGTCCTGCAAGCCCTGAAGACTTCTTGAAGCTGCTCCTTAGACTTCGTAAATAACCCTTACGGAATGGTACAGGAGTATCCGGAGACACGCCCTGGTGATCCAGATAGAGTCAGCAAGTCGGGAGGCGCTCTCCCGGGGTTATCAGCCTGGCTAAAGGAGGGTTTCTGGCCGTGATAACGCTCCTTCAAAGACTCGCCTGGATCATCGATCGTCTCCGCTCTTGACACTGACGACGCCTCTAGGAGGCCGCTGAAGGTGGCTGATCCTGTCAGGCGGGTAGTTGTGCGTGAGCTTCTCACGTGGCCGGTCAGGAAAGGCGCTCGGCGGCTGGGAGGCGGCCCGAGATCATGAGGAGGCCGCCCGGACGGTGACACCGCCTGTCAGGCCAACATCCAGGCGCCGTCGTGGCGGGCAGGGCCAA
>DASYUT010000192.1 GCA_036000965.1 Actinomycetes bacterium | reverse complement strand
GGTGGGCGTAGCTGGTTTCGAACCAGCGGCCTCTGCCGTGTGAAGGCAGCGCTCTCCCGCTGAGCTATACGCCCCAGGACCGTGGAGTCTAACGAGCCTCGCTGCTCGGCCGCAATCGACTTGGACAGCCTCTGGGCTGGGCGGGCTGCGCGGGTACGCAGAACCTGGTGGGCACTTCTACGGATGCAGGCTGCGTGAGCTGCTCTTACGCTTCTCGGGGTCATCCTCGGTGCCGAAAGCACGGCGCCGCATCCGATCGGAGGAGCTGGCCAGGTGAGAGCACCGACGCGGCCGAGCCGTCCCCGGCGACGTGGCTCGGGCGCTCCTGGCGACGGCCAGCACCGCGGCGCTGGCGTCCTCGACGATCGGCCGCCAGCCGAGCGAGCGGCTGGCGGCCCCATGGACCCAGGAGACGCCGAGCCGGCGCGGGGGCTGGGCTGGCTGACGCTCCCCCGCCTGTGGGTGGTGGTCGTGCTCGGCTCAATCGGCGTCATGCAGCTCTCGGTGACTCCCAGCGCCATCGACCTCGCCTACCACATCCGGGCCGGCGAGCTGATGGTCCGAGCGCACGCCCCGCTGCGGACCGACGTGTTCGCGTGGACGACGGCCGGGCAGGCGTGGCTCAACCAGAATTGGGGCGCGCAGGTCGTGCTCTACGGTCTGTGGCGCCTGGGCGGGTTCCCGCTCATCGTGGTCGTCAACGCGCTGGTGACCGTCGCTTCCTGGGGTCTGGTGATCCTGGCCTGCCGCGAACGCACCCGGAATCTGCGCGTGATCGCGGGCGCGGTGCTCGTCGGCTACCTCGGCTCGCTGTTCATCTTCTCGGCCCGGCCGCAGATGCTCTCGGTCCTGTTGTTCGCCGCCGAGCTCTACCTGCTCGAGGTGGCCAGGAGGCGACCCTGGGCGCTGGCCGCCATACCGCCGCTGATGGTGGTGTGGGCCAACGTCCATGGCGCGTTCGTCGTCGGGCTCGCGATCGTCGGCATCGAGGCGGTGGTCGCGCTGTGCAGGCGCGACCGGCGCACAGCGGCGCGCCTCGCCCTGGCCGGCGCGGCCGGCGCGGCCGCGCTGCTTGCCAACCCGTGGGGCGTGGGCGTGCTTCGCTACGCAGCGGGCCTGCCCTCGAACCCGGACGTCACCGCCAGAGTGACCGAGTGGGCGGCACCGACCGCCCGTGACCTGGCCGGCGCCGGCTTCTTCGTCGCGCTTGCCGTGCTCGTCATCATCCTGGCCCGGACCGGGGGACCGGCCCGGGCCGCCGACCAGGTCGCCCGGATCATCCCGCTCACCGCCCTCACCCTGTGGACCCTCCGGGCTGGCTTGTGGTGGGGACTGGCGCTCCCGCTCGTCCTGGCCTCGCTGGCGCGGAAGCGACAGCTGCGGCCGGCAGCGGCCGATAGGGGAACGCCGCTGCTCACCGGGTCGATCCTGCTGCTCCTTGCTGCCGCCATCGTGGTGGTCGCGCCCGGCACCCGGTCGCTGCTGCTGCCCGGGGCCCACTCGGCTTCCCGGCTGGCCTTCGCGCCGGCGGCCACGGCCGACTGGCTCACCGCCCACCCGCAGCCGGGCCGCATGCTGAACTACCAGTCGTGGGGCTCCTACCTCGAGTTCCGCCTCGGCCCGGCGGTCAAGCCGGCGGTCGACTCGCGCATCGAGCTGATTCCCTCCAAGTTCTGGAAGGATTACCACGCGATCGCGGGCGGCCGCTGGGACGCGCAGCGGCTGCTCGCCGCGCATGACATCTCCTACGTGGTCACCGACGCGCGCAAGACGCCCGAGCTGGTCGCCGACCTCGCGGCGTCGGACCAGTGGCGGCTCGCGTTCGCGAGCCTCGACGAGCGGGTGTACGTGCGGCGCTGACCCGGCCGTGCCCGTGTGCAGGCGCGCCCACCCACGGTCGGATCACTCGATCGGCTTGAGCTGCCGCTTCAGGTGGCGGAGGAGCACGGCTGTCCGGAGGGAGGGCGCCGCGTCGTCAGCGAAGTTCATCAGCGCCTCCACCTCCTGGTCGGTGAACACCGCCGTGGGCTGGCCGTTCGGGCTGCGGCGGCGGCCGGCGATGAGCACGCCGAACCCGAGGCGCTCGTGCACCAGCGGCACCATGACCAGGGTCTCGGCCCGGCTGCCCGGGATCCCGGCCAAGGCGCCCCGCACCCGGTCGGTGTCCTCCACCAGCCCGACCCCGGCCCGGAACAGCTCGCGCATGACGTCGCGGTTGTAGTCGACGTTCATGCGCCGCTCGGCAGGGGTGAGCCCGACCCCGCCCGAGACCTCGAGCAACCCTTCGCCGTTGTCGAGCAGGAGCACGACGACATCGGCCCGCACGCGCCTCGCGGTCTCGGCCGCCGCGATCTGGGGCAGGTCGCGCTCGTAGAACTCGAGCGGCTGGTCGCCCAGGACGTCGGAGACCTGCTCGATGGAGCTGGACAGGCGCTCGAAGTCGGCCGCCTGGTCGGGGACCTGCTCGGCGACCTGTCCGGGCTCGCTCGAGGCGGTCTCGGGCCGCAGGCTCGCGGTGAGGCGCTGGAGCAGCCCTCGGCCCTTCTTCGGCCTGGGGGGCGCCAGCGTCGCCGGGTCGGGCGGCGCTGGGATCACCGGCGGGGACGGCTGTTCCGGTGCCGCGGCCGGCGGCACCGGCGTGCGGGGCCGCGCGCTGGCGGCAGCCTCGTGACTGTCCCTGGTGCCGGTCGGTGGCGGTGGGGCCGGCGGGACCCCGGCTGGACTTGGCCTGGCGGTCTTCTCGAACGATGGCCACCTCGGCGCCGGAGCAGGCTCCGCCTGGGTAGTGTCCCTGGCTTCCTTGTCGACCTCGACCTGGTCCTGAGCCGAGGTGGCCGAAGACACGGCCGCCGGGACGGCCCGGTCGGGTGCTCCCTTCGCGTCTGGCTTTCGCGCTGGCGGAGCGCCTGGCGGCCCTGGCCGCCCGTCCTCCGCAGGGGTGGCCGCCGGTGCCGGCGCCCGGTCCTCGGGCGTGGGCTTCCCCGCGGCGGGCGGCACGGGCGCTTGCGAAGCCGAGGGCTCTACCTCAACCTCAGGTTCAGCGGCAACCTCAGGTTCAGCGGCCAGCCCGGCCACAGCCGCAGGCGCTGTGCCCGCTGCCTTGTCGTCCGGAGCGGCGCCCGTGCGTTCCTCGACCTCGGCGGCAGGCAGCTCGGCAGCCGCTGCCTGCTCCGGCCTCTCCGCGGGTGGCCCCGCCTCGGTAGGCTGCTCGCCAACGGCCGAGGCTTGTTCCTGGGCAGGGGCAGTCGCCTGCTCCACGGCGTCGGCGGCGTCGGCGGCGTCGACGGCCTCAGCGGCCTCAGCGGCGTCGACGGCCTCAGCGGCCTCCACGACCGCTGCCTGGTCCGGGGACTTCTCCGCTGGTCGTTCGCGAGTCGCGGTCGGCCCTCCTGCAGCCGCTTCGCCCTCAGAGGCCTCGGCCGATTCCCCGGCTGGTTCGGGTCGCTCCTGCTCGGTGGTCGGGGCCGGCTCCGCGGCGACCGCCTCGGCGCCGGGCGCCGCGACCAGCGCGCCGGCCGCCGCGATGGGCGCGCCAGCGGCGAGCTGGTCACGCTCGGCGGGGGTGGTCGGCGCCGGTCTGGCCTCCGCCGTTGCCGGGGCACCGGGCGGACGCTCCTCGGCGTCAACCCGAGCATCGCTGGGGACCGGCCCGCCGGAGGCTGCGACCTTGGCTCCCGCAG
>DASYUT010000191.1 GCA_036000965.1 Actinomycetes bacterium | reverse complement strand
TTCGAACTCGTGACTGGCGAAGTGGAGGGTGCGGGCGTTCTCGGAAACCGTCCGGACGGTGGCGTCCGGGAAGCCGTCGCTGTTGGTCGCTCGGATCTCGACGGTGACCTCGACATCGGTGCCCATCAGGATGGTCAAATGCTGGATAACCTCCTGGGCGACCTGCCCGAAGTCCCGGTTCAGCCGGGTCGGGTCGAGCGAGGTCACTCCGAAGAACCGCTGGAGCCTTTCGGCACCCGGCTCCACCCCCGGGGTTGGGGTGCGAGGCTCGGCCGGCGTGGTGCCCCCGGAAGGCTCCCCACCGCCGGGCGCTGGCCCAGGTGGCCCGGCTACTTCGACCTCCAGCTGCCGCACGGCGGCCGTGGGCGCCACGATCACGGTCATGCCGCTCGCGCCGGCGACATGCTCACCAACGGTGAGGCCCAAGTAGCGGCCGGCCGTCTCGTCCCAGCCTTCGGCGGTGGCGAAGCCGTCCTGCTGCCACGCGGCTTCCTTGGGGCGTTGAAGGCCGAGTTACCAGGGGCGCTGCGCGACCTGCAGCAGGGCAGTATCGCCCCGGTTGACCTGGCCCAGGCCGCGATCGGCCCCGGGATGGCGGTATTCTCGCGGTTCGCCAAGGTGGTGGAGCCGAGTGGTGAGCCGATGCGAGTCCGCGCCGCGCTTGGCCTGATCAACCAAGTCCTTGACGAGGTGCTGGCCGAGCAGGAGGGCGAGTTCGACGCTGACACCCGCTGGGCAATCAAGTGGTTCGAGCAGTTTGGCTTGGACGAGGCACCATACGGTCAAGCGGAGGTGCTAGCTACGGCGACCAACACCTCGATCGGTGGCCTGCGTGAGGCAGGGATCCTCCAGGCGCGGGCAGGCAAGGTGTGGCTGCTCGGACGAAACGACCTACGGTCTGATTGGAATCCGGCGGCCGACCGTCGCACGCCGGTCTGGGAGGTCGCGCAACACATGGTCAAGCGCCTCGAGGATGGCGGCGAGCGATCCGCTGCCGAGTTGCTGCGCAGTGTCGGTGGTCTCGGGGACGCGGCTCGGGACCTGGCCTACCGCGTGTTCGTGGTGTGTGAGCGGAAGAAATGGGCTCAGGAGGCGCTGGCGTTTAACTCGTTGGTGGTTTCCTGGCCGGAGATCTCGCGACTTGCTGGCGTGGCGCCCATGCCAGGGGTGCCAGTCCAGCAGACGCTGGCGTGAGGAGGGCACGCGATGGCGGTGAGCCACCGGGATCGAGTTGGGCGAGCGTTTGAGCTGCTGGCTGCTGGGCTGAGGCCATACGTGGATCGGCGCATGCGGGCAGCCTCGCAGCTGAAGGAGCGCTGGTTTGCCGAATTCGCCAGGCGAGAGCGAGGCGAGGTGTCGCTTGACGACCCGGCCACGCAGCTGAAGGTGCTGGCTGATCATTGGGACCTGGCGTTCCGGGAGGAGCTAAGGCGCTCCGACCGCAACGTCGTGTTCGAGCTGCGTGACGTGCGCAACCGATGGGCCCACAACGCCAGCTTCAGCATCGACGACACCTACCGGGCCCTCGACTCCATCGAGCGGCTGCTGGTCGCCGTCGACGCCACCGAGGCCACTGAGGTCGGCCGCTCGAAGGACGAGCTCATGCGGCTCAAGTACGAGGCGGACGCCCGCAAGGCCGCGCCGAAGGGCGAGGCGCTGGTGACCCAGCCAGCGGCCGGGCTGAAGCCGTGGCGGGAGGTGATCGAGCCGCACGATGACGTGGCGCGGGGCCGCTTCGCGTTGGCCGAGTTCGCCGCTGACTTGTACCTCGTCCACTTGGAGGAGGGGTCGGCTGAGTATGTCGACCCGGTGGAGTTCTTTCGTCGCACCTATCTGACCGAAGGGTTGCGCCGGCTGCTCTCGCAGGCGGTGGAGCGGGTCGCGGGTGTGGGCGGAGTCCCGGTGGTGGGCCTGCAGACCAGCTTCGGCGGCGGCAAGACGCACTCGATGATCGCCCTGTACCACCTGCTGTCGGGGACACCGCTCAAAGAGTTCCCCCAGGAGGTGCAGGACCTGGTCGCCGCCACCGGGGTCGGGGCGCTACCGGCGGTGCAGCGGGTCGTGCTGGTCGGCACCAAGATCGCCCCCGGCCAGCCCAGCCAGAAGCCAGACGACATCAAGATCCGGACGCTGTGGGGCGAGCTAGCCTGGCAACTCGGCGGGCGAGAGGGCTACGAGCTGGTAGTGGAGGCGGACCGCACCTCGACCAGCCCGGGCGATGAGCTGCGTAAGCTGCTCGCGGCCTACGGTCCGTGCCTGGTGCTAATCGATGAGTGGGTCGCCTACGCGCGTCAGCTGTACGCCGCCGACGACCTGCCCGGGGGATCGTTTGACACCCACTTCTCGTTCGCCCAGGCACTCACCGAGGCAACCCGCGCCATACCGGGGGCGCTGCTGGTGCTGTCAATGCCCGCCTCGGAGCCGATTGACGGGGGCGGTGTCGGCTCCGACCGGGAGGTCGGTGGTGCCGGCGGACGGGAGGCACTGGCCCGGCTGCGCACCGTGGTGGGCCGCATGGAGGCGGCATGGCGGCCGGCGAGCGCCGAGGAGAGCTTCGAAATCGTCCGTCGCCGGCTCTTCAAGCCCGTCGACTCAGCCCAGCTACGGGACCGCGATGCCACCGCGCGGGTATTCGGGGACCTCTACCGCCGGCAGGCGGCCGAGTTCCCCGCCGAGTGCCGGGAGGCCGCCTATGTCGACCGGATGAAGGCCGCCTACCCGATCCATCCCGAGCTGTTCGCCCGCCTGTACGAAGACTGGTCGACCCTCGAGCGCTTCCAGCGCACCCGGGGGGTGCTGCGGCTCATGGCCGCGGTCGTGCATGCCTTGTGGGCTGGGGGCGATCAGTCGCCGCTCATCCTGCCCGCCAGCGTCCCCCTCGACGACGCTGCCGTCGCCGCTGAGCTCACCCGCAACCTGGAGGACCGCTGGAAGCCGATCATCGACGCCGACATCGACGGACCCGGGTCGCTCCCGGCCGAACTGGACCGTGAGGTACCGAACATCGGCCGCTACCGAGCAGCCCGCCGTGTGGCCCGGGCCATGTTCCTCGGCTCCGCGGCAACCCTGCGCTCACCCCATCAGGGCATCGAGGCCTCCCGGGTCCGACTGGGCTGCGTGTTGCCCGGCGAGGCGATCGCGACCTTCGGCGACGCCCTAAACCGACTCTCGGCCCGGGCCACCTACCTGTATGCCGACCAGGGCCGCTACTGGTACGGGGTGCAGCCAAGCGTCGCTCAGGTCGCACGGACCCGAGCGGAGCGGCTACTCACCGAGGCCCGCGACGACATCCACGCCGAGATCGTCCGCCGCTTGCGCGAGGAACGCGACCGAGGCGAGTTCACCGGCGTGCATGTGGCGCCCGCCACCAGCAGCGACGTGCCGGACGAGACAGAGGCCCGCCTGGTGCTGCTCGGACCGGCGACGCCACACGTCGCCCGCTCGGCGGAGTCGGCGGCACTAACCGCGGCCGGCGAGATTCTTGAGCGGCGTGGGAACGCTGCTCGCGAGTTCCGCAACATGCTCCTGTTCTTGGCCCCCGACCAGCGGCGGCTCGACGAGCTGGAGCGAGGGGTGGCTGAGTTTCTGGCTTGGCGTTCGGTCGACGAGGAGCGCGGCGCCGACGGGTTGAACCTCGACCCGAATCAGGCTCGCCAGGCGACCACCAAGCGGACCGACGCCGACCAGGCCGTGGACCTGCGCCTGCCCCAGACCTACCAGTGGGTCCTGGTACCCACCCAGCCGGAGCCGACAGGACGACCCGAATGAGGGTGTCCGTGATGCTCGGTGCGTCCGGACGTTGACGGGGACCAGACCATAGGCGAGGTGTCTCACGCCTGCCCGGAGGTCTGGTCCCGTGTCGTCATACTGCCCGCGCTCGTCGCTGCCCGCCACCGTGCTCGCCTGGCTGGTCCGCCGCCTGGCCCACCTCGCCCCACCCCGGCCACCGGGCACCGGCGGCACCCCGCCGCTGGCG
>DASYUT010000190.1 GCA_036000965.1 Actinomycetes bacterium | reverse complement strand
CGCGCGGGTGCCGGTGGAGCTGTGCGACGCCCCCGCCGAGGCGCTGCCGTTTGCCGACCAGAGCTTCGACGCGGTGGTGTGCATGCTGGTGCTGTGCACCGTGGCCGACCCGGCCGCCGCGCTGGCCGAGAGCTACCGCGTGCTGCGTCCCGGCGGGCGCCTGGTGTTCTTGGAGCACGTCCGCGCGCAGGGGCGCCTGGCCAGGTGGCAGGACCGGCTCGCGCCGCTGTGGGCTTGGTTTGCGGCCGGCTGTCACCCCAACCGGGATACCCAGGCCGCGATCGCCGCCGCCGGGTTCGCGATCGGCCCGCTGGAGGTGTTCGAGCCCACGCCGAACAGCCCGATCACACGACCGTTCATCCAAGGCGCAGCGACACGCCCGACAAGCCGCCGTACTCATTGAGGGTGTCCGTGATGCTTGTTCATGCGGGGACCCGGTGGAGCCAGCGGCCCAGGCAGACCAGCGCGCCAGCGGCCCGGAAGACGTCGCGGACCCGGTACAGCAGCCCCCGCCAGCAGCGCGGCGCCCAGGCGTTGGCAAGATGGCCGATCGACTGCTCCACCAACGCGCGCAGCCCCGCCTCGAGGCGGTTGTAGGCCCGCTGGGCGTCGGTGAGCTGGTCTTTGGTGCGGCGGTCGCCGACCGCCGCACGCCAGTGCTCGCGCGCCTTGGCCAGGCCGCGGAACCCGCGGTCCAGGAGGCTGGCCACCTCGACCTCCTCCAGCGCGTTGTCCAGCCCGGCCAGCGCGATGAGCTCCTGCTCGTGGCAGCTGCCCGGCCAGCCGCCGTCCACCCACAGCAGGTCACCGTGGATGGTCGAGATGGCCAGGCCCTGGGCGGTGTGGGCGTGGCGCTTGGCGTCGTACAGCACCTTCTGGTTGGCCCACCCCGTGGCCGTTGCACCCGGGTCCCAAGCCCGTCCAGCAAGACCGCCTCGCTGGAGCGGGCCATCTCCGAAAGCCAGCAGCCAAGATCGGCCAGGCTGGTGATGAAGCTCCCGTCGGGCTGGCAGAACCCGAGATCGGCCAGCTTGCCCAGCAGCAGGTCCATGCTGTCGCCGACCTCGGTCTTGGAGATCCCGACCATGCGGCCGGCGCGCCGGTACGACAGCCCGTCGAGGATGACCGCGGCGACCGCGTCCAGGCGGACCTCCAGGGCAAGCGGCCGGGTGCCGCCCTGTCCGGGCCGGCGAGGCGGGGTCAGGTGGGCGAGGCGGGCGAGGCGGGCGGCCAGCCAGGCAAGCACCGTGGCAGGCAACGATGAACGCGGGCAGTATGAAGGCACGGGGGCCAGACCTCCATGGCAGGCTTCGAGATCCTGCTTAGGGGTCGGGCTGCGGCGGTCCTCGCCATCACACTCCTCCTTGATAAGGCACGATTACCAAAGCATTACGAACCTTCCCACATGCGCCCGATCTGGCGCATGAGTGCCGGATAGACGATGAAGAGGCGGAACGGCTGGATGAGCTTCATGTAGATCTCGCCGAGCCTGCCGCGGGGCTTGACGTAGATCCCCATGTGCGCTCGATAGCGGCCGTCGCCTTGCTCGACCCATGCAAGGTGCAGGACACCATGCACTGTGGCGTTGGAGAGTTCGGCAGCCCACTCTTCCTCGGTGCGATACAGGGGAACAAAGCCGCCGGCGGCTCGCCGCATCGCGCCACCGATCAGAGGACTCTTCGCGCTGCCTCGAAGGTCGTCGGGAAGTCGAGCGCTCAGCGTCGTTTCAGTGCACCCGGGGATCGGTCGTTTCTTGGTGGCATCGTCCCAACCGAACAAGGCTCCTAGGCGAAATCGCACCCAAAAGAGCACGCGACCGGCCGCTGACTCCGAGTGAGCGGGATCGAAGGAGGCCATGCGCTCGAGGAAGGAGTCGAATTCGTCGGGACCGCCTTGTATCGGCAGCGCCCAGGCATCGAGCAGTCTGAAATCGGGGGCGATCTGCGCGATCACCCAAGGATGCGCTTCATGGGCGGAGTTCGGCAGCCTCACGTGGCCATCCATTCAGCATCGGCTTTGGTTGATGCGCTTCACCGCGTAACGCAGCAGGTCGGGCACCGCTCGGCGATGGATGATGGAGACCGCCGGCCACACGAGTGCCGCCATCGGCTTGTCGTAGCAGACGAACGTGGCGAAGGACACGCGCCCTTCATCGACGTGGAAAACGATTTGGGCGGTCATGAACCGTGAGCTCGCCTCCATCCGGATTCAGCTGTCGCCGCGATCGGCGATCTTCCACCCGGCGAGGTGCTCCGGCGACGGCCGCGGCTCGAGACGCAGGCCGCAGAGCACCCGCCAGGCGACGAAGCGCGCCCAAGGGTGCACGCCTTCGACCGTGGCACGGGCCCACTGCTCCGGCGTCTTGTCCGTGGCCCCATTCGCAGTCGCGATGAAGAGGTCGACATAGTCGGGGCTTTCCAGAGTGCTGAGGGAGCGGATCGCCTCGGGGACGTTGCGTTGTTGAACGACGGTCGGCACTGCGTCAGCTTTCACTCGTGCATCCCCGGCCGTACGCCACTGAGTCGGTTCGGTCATGAGGGTGCCTTCTAGGTGTTCAGCCAGCACAGGACGATGATGGCGATGAAGGGCGCCCACACCGGAATCCGGAGCAGATCGGATGGCCTCCGGCGCGTCATCCAGGCCAGTACTACCGCCGCGGCGGCATAGGCCGCGCCGAGCAGGAAGACGACCTGGCCGCGGTCGTCGGCGGGCGCGCCCTGAGCGAGCGCGATGAGGACCGCGCCCGTGGTGGTCAGCATCAGACTGAGCGCGTGCCATGTGAACACGAGGAGCCCACGCGCGTACGCGCCGTCGCCGAACCGTGTGGGTTGGAAGTTGCGAGGGAGTCGGTCGAGCACCAGCCGACCAGTCAGCGTGTGACCTGCTGCGAGCACGAGACACAGCGACCCGGCGACCACCAATCCGACGTTCATGTGCCTCGCTCCTAACGGGCCGGTCCCGTGCGACTGGCCTCACGGGTGCCCGTCCTGTAACCTACACACATGTATGTATGTGATGCAAGATGACGACGGTAGCGACCTCGGGGCATGGTCGGCCCACGCAGGCCGCTCGGCGCGCGCGGACGCGGAGCGCGTTGTTGGAGGCAGCGGCGCGGGGACTGTCCCGAGACGGGTACGCCAACCTGGTGCTGGAGCGAGTGGCACGCGAGGCCGGCTATACGCGCGGAGCGCTGTATCACCTGTTCGCCAACAAAGAGGATCTGGCGCTGGCGGTGGTGGGGTGGGTCGAGGAGACCTGGTACGCGGAGCTCGGCCACCTATTCGCCGGTGACGCCGACCCGGTCGGCGCGCTCGTCGCGCTGGCGCGAGGCCACGCTGTCTACTGCCGCCGTGACGTTGCCCGCGTCATGATGAACCTCGCGGTCGAATTCAGCGGGCAGGAGCATCCGGTTGGGCGCGCGGTCGAGAGCGTCGGGCGTCGGATCGTCGCCGACTGCACCCGGCTCATCAGCGCGGGTCGTCGGAGCGGAGCGATCCCGCCAGGGCCGCGGCCTCGGTTGCTGGCAGCCGCCTTTCTCGGCGCGCTGGACGGGCTCATGATCCACCTCTCGGGGCAAACACGTTTCGACGTCCTGCTCGCCGAAAGAGTGGTCCGAGGTGTGCTCGGGCTGCCGCCGGTGCCAGCCTCGACGGGATCCTCATAGCGATGAAGGCTTCGATGCCCCACTCCCGACCGAAGGCGGCCGTCCCCGGCGTCGCGCAACGTACCCGGGAGATCACTGCGAGCCTGCGCTCGCTCGAGGATGCTGCGCTTCGGTCGCCAAGCCTGCTGCCTGGGTGGTCCCGTCTGACGGTCGCGTGCCATCTGCGTTTCGGTGCCGAGGCGCTGCTGCGCATGACGCGGGACGCCCTGGCTGGGAAAGAGACCGCCTACTACCCGCATGGGCGCGAGCGGCAACGGCCAGCCACGCTGGAGCCCCGGCCGGCAGAGTCACCGCAAGACGTTGTCGAGTCGCTGGCGCGCTCGAGTGGCGACCTCGATGACGTGTGGGGATCGGTCGCGGGCGATGCGTGGGAGACGCCGGTGGTGGAGCCCGCGGACAACCCCGATTTCGGGACGCTGCCGCTTCACCGCGTGACACTGATGCGATGGACGGAAGTCGAGGTCCACGGCACCGACCTCGGTCTCGGCCTGTCCGATTGGAGCGGTGACTTCGTCACGGCAGTGCTGCCTCTGCGGCTGGCGTGGCTGAACACCCGGCGGACCAACCACCGCGCCGTCGACGAGTCGGTACAAGGCGCATGGCTGCTGGAGCCGACGGGCAACGAGGCTTGGCTTGTCCGCGTCGATGGGACCGTCGTCTCGTCGTCACCAGCAATCGTCGGGACCACCAGTGACGTCACGTTCAGTGGCAGCAGCCGGGACCTGCTCGCGCTCCTGCTCGGCCGGCCGACGGTCGTCCCGCTGGAGGTGAGCGGTGACCCCGAACTCGCCGAGGCTTTCCCGCGCGCCTTTCCCGGACCATAGGCGCATTCGACGCTAAGAGGTCGTTTCGCTCCCTTGGGTCGGTCTGGCTGGACTGGTCGCGGGCGAGCGTGGACACCATGAGCGTGCGCGCCAAGCGTGGGGGATCACGTTGGCGCAAATCCAGTCGATCGTGGCAAGCCTGGGAGCAAGCTCCACCTGGTCTGCGACGGGAGCGGGCTGCCGCTTGCCGCCGTGGTGACCGCCGCCAACATCACCGACACCACAATGTTCCAGGCTGTCGTGGACGACGTCCCGCCAGTCCGCACGCGCTCAGGTCGGCGCCGTACCCGGCCCGACGCGGTCCACGCTGACAAGGGCTACGACAGCCGCGCCAACCGGACGTACCTACGACGGCGTGGGATCCGCCCGCGGATCGCCAGGCGTGGGATCCAGTCCTCGACTCGGCTTGGGCGCCACCGCTGGAAGATCGAGCGGTCACTGTCGTGGCTGAGCTGCTGGTGGCGGTTGCAGGTGCGGTGGGACAGGGATGCGGGGCGGTGGTTCGCGTTCGTGTTGCTGGCTTGTGCGGTCGTCTGCTTCAACCGGCTCTAACCAGCCGAAGGGAACGACACAACGTCTTATGGTCTGGTCCCCATCAACGTCCGGGCGCACGGAGCATCACGGACACCCTCATTGACGACCAGAAGCGCGTCAGGTTGCTCGACCCGCCGGGGTGCGGCGCCTCGCCACCTGCTCGACCTGGCGACGATGGCAGGCAGGAGCTGCGGTGGGAAGACTGTGAAGCGAGACGAGCGAGACGGCGGAAGTCGGGCTGGTGGGCGACCGTAGAATAGGCTCCCGAGTGTCCGCGCGAGCCGGTCAGGAGGAGGACATGCCCCACTACCGTCGCGCCGGCCAGGTCCCGCCGAAGCGTCACACCCAGGTTCGCCAGCCGGGTCGTGCTCGTCCCGGGCGCCGACGTGACAAGCTTCCCCGGACCGGGATTCTGGGCGACCGGAGGGTGAGAGGGTGAAGGTGCTGCCTGAGGGCATCCAGAGCGCGCTGGACAGGTTCGTCGGGCTGCGTGTCGAGGAGGCGTCCGGCGAGCGGGTGGTGGCCACTCTCCCGGTCACCCCCGACCTGCACCAGATCGCCGGGATCGTGCACGGCGGGGTCTACGCGACCGCGGTGGAGACGACCGCGAGCCTCGGGGCCGGCCTGTGGCTGGCCGGCGACGGCCTGCCGGTCGGCATGGCCAACCACACCGACTTCCTCCGCCCGGTCCGCGCCGGCACCCTCCGGGTCGAAGCCGCCCCGGTCGAGCGCGACGACGCCACCCAGCTCTGGCGGGTCGAGGTCACCGACGACCAGGGCCGGCTGGTCGCCACCGGCCGGGTCCGCCTCATGACGCTGCGCCAGGGGCCGGTCGCCGAGGCCGGCCTCCTGCAGTACGCCAAGCACCTCCCGCCGCCATGACCCGGTCCGACATCCCCCCTTCCTGGGACGAGCGCACGATGCTCGCCACGTTCCTCGACTACGCCCGAGCCACGGTGCACGCCAAGTGCGTGGGCCTGGCCGAGGAGGACGCCCGCCGGGCGCCGCTGCCCGGCTCCCCGCTCATGACCATCTCCGGCCTGGTGAGCCATCTCCACTGGGTCGAGTACTCCTGGTTCGAGGTGATGCTGCTCGGACAGGACGACCACGGCCCGTGGACCGACGACGACCCCGACCGCGAGATGCGCATCGGCGTCGAGGTGCCGATCGCCCGGCTGCTCGACGAGTACGAGGCACAATGCCAGCGTTACCGGGAGCTGGTGGCCGGGCTGGACCTGGAGACCTGGTCGAAGCGGACCATCAGCACCGGCGAGCCGGTAACCCTCCGCTGGATCCTGTTCCACCTGATCGAGGAGACCGCGCGGCACAACGGGCACATCGACATCCTGCGGGAGCTGGCCGACGGCGTCACCGGCACCTGACCGGCCGGCCCAAAGCGGGGCGCATCGTCCAGGGAGCGGCGGGCATAGGCTGTCGGGAGCGAGCCGCCCGCCGCCGAGCCACCGAGGGACGAGATGACCGACCGGTATGCCGACGCCTACCCGAGCCTTGTGTTCGAGCGGCCCGACGAGGGCGTGCTCCGGATCGTGATGAGCGCCCCGGGCAAGCTCAACGCGGCCGGCCAGGAGATGCACCGCGACCTGGCCGCGGTCTGGACCGAGATCGACCGCGACCCCGAGGTCAGGGCGGTGATCGTGCGCGGCGCGGGAGACGCGTTCTCGGCCGGCGGCGACCTCGACCTGGTGGCCGACATGGCCGACGACTTCGCCGTCCGCATCCGGGTGCTCAGGGAGGCCCGCGACCTCGTCTACAACGTGATCAACTGCGCCAAGCCGGTGGTGAGCGCGATGGCCGGCCCGGCCGTGGGCGCCGGGCTGGTGGTCGGGCTGCTCGCGGACGTGTCGATCGCCGGCCGGTCGGCCCGCATCATCGACGGGCACACCCGGCTCGGGGTGGCCGCCGGCGACCACGCCGCGATCGTGTGGCCGCTGCTGTGCGGCATGGCCAAGAGCAAGTACCACCTGTTGCTCTGCGAGCCCCTGTCCGGGGAGGAGGCCGAGCGCATCGGGCTGGTCTCGCTCTGCGTCGACGACGCCGTGTTGCACGAGACCGCCCTCGACGTGGCCCGCAAGCTCGCCCGTGGCTCCCAGAGCGCGATCCGCTGGACCAAGTACGCCCTCAACAACTGGCTGCGGCTGGCCGGCCCCGCCTTCGACGCCTCGCTCGCGCTCGAGTTCATGGGCTTCGCCGGCCCGGACGTGCGCGAGGGGGTCGCCTCGATCCGCGAGAAGCGCCGCCCCGAGTTCCACGGTCCGGCCTCCGAATAGCCCCGGGAGGCCGGGGAGCCCGCCCGGCCCGGACGCCGCCGGCGCCCAAGCCGTCGCCCGGGCGGACGCCGCCGGCGCCCGGGCCGTCCCCCTGCCGGTCGCCCCTGACCCGCTTGGCTACCACGCCCAGTCGTTCCCGGCTGGCCGCTAAGCGCCGGTCGTCTCGGCCGCGTTGGTCTCCTCGGCCGAGGCGGCGCCCTCGACGAGGTTGTCGATGGCGGGGGCGGCGCCGGTCGTCTCGGCCGCGGGTGGGGTGGTGGCCTCGGCCGCGGGTGGGGTGGTGGCCTCGGCTGTGGGTGGGGTGGTGGCCTCGCGGAGGCCGAAGCGGTCGTGCAGGCGGCGCAGCGGGGCCGGTGCCCACCAGTTCCAGCGTCCCGCGAGCTTCATCGTGGCCGGGACCAGCAGCATGCGCACCACGGTGGCGTCGAGCGCCACGGCCAGGGTCATCCCCAGGCCGATCTGCTTGATCGTGGCCAGGCCGCCGGTCATGAACGCGGCGAACACGACCACGATGAGCAGCGCGGCCGCGGTCACGATGCGCCCGGTCCGCTGCAGCCCGAAGGCGACCGCGAGGTCGTTGTCGCCGGTCTCCTCCCACGCCTCCCCGATGCGGGAGAGCAGGAACACCTCGTAGTCCATTGACAGGCCGAAGGCGATCGCGAAGACCAGCAGCGGGGTGATGAGGTCCAGCGTGCCGGTGGAGTCCACCCCGAGCAGCCAGGCCAGGTGGCCGTCCTGGAACACCCACACCAGCGCCCCGAAGCTGGCGCCGAGGCTCAGCACGTTCATCACGATCGCCTTGGCCGGCACGACCACCGACCCGGTGAACGTGAACAGCAGCACGAAGGTGACCAGCACGATGAGCGCGACGCTCGCGGGCAGGCGGTGGGCGAGGGACTCCTTGTAGTCGACCAGCAGGGCGGCGTCGCCGGTGACGGCGACCGGGAAGCCCGGCTGCAGGTGCCGGACCTGTCCGACGAGCGTGGTCGCGGTCCGGCCCTGGCTCGTCCCGGCCGGGGTGAGCTCGGCGATCGTGAGACCGGGAGCGGGGCCGGGCCGGACCGCGACCCGCTCGGCGCCCGGGAGGGCGCGCAGCTGCCCGGCCCAGGCGCGCACGGCGGGGGAGTCGGGGAAGGTGTCGGCCACGGCCACGACCGGCTCGGTGCCGGTCCCGCCCGGGAAGCGGGCGGTCACCAGCTCGGCCAGCTCCCGGGACTCCGACCCTCGGGGCAGGGAGCGTGCATCCGGGTTCTCGTAGCGCGCGCCCGCGAAGGGCAGCGCGAGCAGCGCGAGGCCGGCGGCGACCGTGGCAACGATCAGGCCGGCCCGGCGCTGCACGAGCCGCGAGAGGCTGACGAACAGGCCGCGGTCGGTCCGGCGGGCCCGGGCCGGCCTGATGCGCGCGCCCCAGCAGGCCAGCAGGGCGGGCAGCAGCGTCACCGCGGCGAGCAGGTCGACCACGACGACGCCCATGCCGCCGTACCCCATGGACCGCAGGAACGGGTCGTCGAACACCAGCAGGCCGCCGAGCGAGGCGGCCACGGTCAGGCCGGAGACGGCGACCGTGCGCCCGGCGGTCGCCATGGTCGCCTCCACCACCCGGGCCGGGTCGGCCCCGGGGGCGGCTTGGCGCTCCTCGCGGAAGCGGCTCACCACGAGCAGGCCGTAGTCGATGGCCAAGCCGAGGCCGAGCATGGTCACCACGTTGACCGCGTACACCGACACGTCGGTGAGCTGGCTCACGCCGAACAGGATGAGCAGCGTGCCCGAGATGCCCACGAGCGCGACCAGCAGCGGGAGCCCGGCCGCGACCACGCCGGCGAACACCACCAGCAGCAGCACCAGCACGACCGGCAGGGAGAGCAGCTCCGCCTTTTCCAGGTCGGCCTTGGACTGCTCCTCGAACTCGCCGTCCTGGACCAGGCCGCCGCCGACGATGACCCGCGGGGCGTCGATCGCGCGTAGCGCGCGCACGGCGGCGTCCGCCGTCCGCTCCTCCTCGTCGTCGTCCTGGCCGCGCCGCAGCTCGACCACGAGCAGAGCGGCCCGGCCGTCGGTGGCCGTGAGCTGCGGGGCGGGGGTGGTGGCGCGCTCGACGACCCGGGCCACGCCGGGCAGGGCCCGGATGGTGGCGCTCGCGCGGGCCAGGCTGGCGGCCAGGCGCAGGTCGTCGACCGGGCGGCCGTCGGCGACCGCGTACAGCTCTGGCCCGTCCGGACTGAGGGCGGCCAGGCGCCGGCGGGCCAGGTCGGACTCGCTGCCCGGGGCGCGGCCGGGGCCGTCGGCGACCAGGCGGCCGAACACTCCGCCGCCGAGCACGATGCCGGTGAGGAACACAAGCACCCATGCGGCGATCACGGCGCGCCGGTGGGTGTAGGTGAAGCGGGCCAGCCGGGTGAAGAACATCGCGAACCCCCTGGTGTCGTCGGCCGTGGACCCGACGCTACGAGGCGGCCGTGCCTGGGTCCTCGCCCGCGGACGGGAACCTGCGCCTCCCCCGCCGGGGGGAGGGCGGCCGGGCCGTAGCGCCGGCGGGGGAGCGGAACACCAGGGGCGGGTGGCTCCCGCTGGCTGGCGACGACGTTGCCGCCGGGTGGGCGAGGCGGCCGCCTCGTCATCGCGAAGCAGAAGGGTGGTTCCAACCGGCACCGACTTGCCGCCGGAGGCTGGTCGTGGTCGTGTACCAGGGCAAGGAGCGGGGTGCGGCGTTCTCGGCCTGACGTGGGGGTCCGGTGACCATCAGGGTGCTGGTAGCCGACGACCAGGGCATGGTCCGGGCCGGCTTCCGGATGATCCTCGAGGCCCAGCCCGACCTGGAGGTGGTGGGGGAGGCGGCCGACGGCCGGCAGGCGGTCGAGGCCGCCCGCCGGCTCCGACCCGACGTGGTCCTCATGGACATCCGCATGCCGCTGATGGACGGCCTCGAGGCAACCCGCCGGCTGGCCGGCCCGGGCGTGACCGACCCGGTCCAGGTCCTGGTGCTGACCACCTTCGACCTCGACGAGTACGTGTTCGAGGCGCTCCGGGCCGGGGCGAGCGGCTTCCTGCTCAAGGACCTGCCCCGCGAGGAGCTGATCCGCGCGGTCCGGGTCGTGGCCGCCGGGGAGGCGCTGCTCGCGCCCCGCGTGACCCGCCGGCTCATCGAGGAGTTCGCCCGCCGCCCCGCCTCGGCCGAGCTCCGGCCCGAGGCGCTCGGCGACCTGACCGCCCGGGAGCGCGAGGTGCTGGAGCTCCTGGCCCGCGGCTACTCCAACGCCGAGATCGCCGCCGAGCTGGTG
Source organism: Actinomycetes bacterium (assembly GCA_036000965.1). Classification (NCBI taxonomy): domain Bacteria; kingdom Bacillati; phylum Actinomycetota; class Actinomycetes; species Actinomycetes bacterium. The sequence continues at coordinate 139 of DASYUT010000190.1, read as the reverse complement.
ATCAGCGAGCAGACGGTCAAGACCCACGTCGGCAACGTGCTGGCCAAGCTCGGCTTGCGCGACCGCATCCAGGCGGTGATCCTCGCCTACGAGGTCGGCCTCATCCAGCCCGGCCTGCACTGAGCCCACCCTTGACGCC
>DASYUT010000189.1 GCA_036000965.1 Actinomycetes bacterium | reverse complement strand
CACGGCCCGACCCAGTCCAGCCGGCTCACGGTGATCTCGAGGTCCCGGCCCGGCCGGTCGGGGTCGGGCACGCCGAAGTTGACGCGGATGTGGGGCAGGGAGGCTTCGAGCATGTCGGCCCGGTCCCACGCCCGGCCGCAGCCGCCACACGGGATCGGCCGGCGCTCCCGCGCCGCGCCGATGAGGTCGTCCAGCCAGTCGCGCATCTTGGTTCCCCTTCCGGGTCGGTGCCTGCCGGTGGCTCCTCCTCCCAGGTGCCGGGGTCCCCGCGGCCGGAAAGGCCAGCCGCAGGCTGTCGCGCAGCGACGGGAGTACCGGACCGAAGGGAGGAACGGACCGGCCTTGCAGGGCGCGGGGTGGCACCACCCTGGGAGGACACAGGCAGGCAATCCCCACGGTGCGGACCGGCAGGCGCAGCCGACAGGCCACCCATCGGGGCCATGGACCGGCGAGCTTGCGTCGGTTAAGGTCCGCGCTGTTGGTGCTCCGCCCAGGTCCGGCCGACCCAAGGAGGCAGCCATGCCAGCCGAGGACAACAAGGCGGTCGTCCGCCGGTTCTACGACGAGGTCTTCAACCGCAAGAACCTGGACGCCGTCGATGAGCTGCTGGCCCCCGAGGGGATTGACCACACCTTTGGGAGTCGGACCAGCCAGGACGCCAAGCAGTTCTTCGCCATGGTCCACCAGGCCTTCCCCGATCTCCACGCCGAGGTCCACGACGTCATCGGCGAGGGCGAGCTGGTCGCCGCTCGGGTGACCTACACGGGCACCCACCAGGGCGACTTCATGGGCATCCCGGCCACCGGCACGGCCACCACCACCAACGGGGTCGACTTCTACCGCATGCAGGACGGCAAGCAGGCCGAGCATTGGGGTGGGCCGGACATGGCAAGCTTCCTGCAGCAGCTGGGCGTCATGCCGGGACCGGGCGCACCCACCTCGTAGCGGTCGCGGGGGACTCACGGCCGGTCCTGTTGCTGGATGACACGACCGCTCGCGGCGCGCCGTGGCCGGTGGGTCCAGGCCCAGCGGGCACTGCCGGCCGCCCAGCGTCGGCCGGCCCGGCGCGCGCGGACGCGGAGCCGGGGCCAGTGCCGCTCGGCCACCGCGACCAGCTCGGCAGTGGCAAGCCCCCGCCGGTCGGCCTCCCCCACCAGCGCCCGGATGGTGTCGGTGTCGGCTTGGCGGGCAGCGGTGGCCACGGCCAGGCGCAGCCGGTGGCGCGCCGCGGTGACCGGCCGGGGCTCGGGCTCGGCCGACGCGCCGGGCGGCCGGTCGGGGCCGTCGCCATCCCAGCGGACGTGGCGGGCGGAGGGTGGCCCGTTGTCGCCCGGGCCGCCGTCCCCGGGCTCGTGGCGGGCGGGGGGTGGCTCGATCGCCAGGTGCCCGGCCGACCCGCCAGGGCACCCTGCGCCGCCTGCTCAGCGTCCCGCCACGCCCGCGCCCCTGGCAGGGCCTCGTCCGGCCGCCAGGACCGCGCCAGCGCGACCAGCGCCCGGGCCCGTGCCCGCCAGCCGTCGGAGATGGTGGTGCGGGCGACCATGAGGTGCTCGTAGCGGCCGCGCCGGCGGCGACCTTCCAGGGCCGCCAGCTGGTCGCGCGCAGCAGCGCCTGCCCGACCAGCCAGGAGCACCAGCGGGCTTACCACCAGCAGCACCAGCGCCAGCCACAGCGCGCCGAGGCCGGGCGGGGGTGGCCCGCCAGAGGGCATGCGGTGGCCGAGCTGGTTGGGGTGGACCGGGCCACGGTGGTGACCCCAGCGGGGGTCGTGGGGCGCCCAGCCGCCCCAGCCGCGTGCGTCCTGGCCGGGCCAGCCACCCCAGGGGTTGTCGTAGGGGTTCATGCCGCACCCCGCAGGCCAGCCCGCGAAGCTCGGGCAGCGGCTCGACCCGGACCTCGGGCCGGCCGCCCAGCTCCCGCACCACCGACGCCAGCAGCACGCTCAGCGGGCGCAGCAGCCCCGGCGGGGCGTAGTAGGTGACCCGGGCGGTGTGTGGCGGGCCGGTGGTCAGCGCGGCGAGGACCCGCGGGCGGGGCTTCTGGTGCAGCTCGACCTCGACCAGCTCCCGCGCCTGGTCGATCCCTTGGGCCTGCCAGCCCGGCGGGACCGGGGCCGGGAGGGCGCCGTCGGCCAGGTGCCAGCTCGCCTTGCCGCGGCGGCGCCACAACGCCCGCTCACAGACCCAGCCGCCCGCCCGGGGACCGGCTCGCGGGCCAGCCGCACCAGCGCGGCGGCGTGATGGTGGGCGAGCCGGGCGGCGGCCGGCTCCCACGGGTCGAAATGGACTTCGGCGAGGCGCAGCCCAGCCCGGGTGAGTAGGACCCAGGACTGGCCGAGCAGCCGGCGGCGCTCGACCCAGCCGGCCTGCTCCCAGCGCTCCACCCGCTGGCGGACGGTGCGACCGCCAAGCCGGCCGGGCCGACGCGGCGAGGCCGGCGACAGCCGGCCAAGCAGGACGGCGAGCACGTCGGTGCGGACGGTGTACTGCTCCGCGATCCACGCCAGCGCGAGCAGGTCCCGCTCGGTAACCTCGGGGCCGAGATCCCACGGACGGCCACGCGGCGACCGGTGGTCGGACTGGACGGTGAGGGGCTCAGCCACGGTGCTCACCGCCCCGGTCGGCGACGGCCAGCTCATGGCGGAGCAGGCGCAGGTACTCGGTGTGGTGGGCGGCGATCAGGCGGCGGGCGGCGGCCCGCCGGGCCCGGCTGGTGCGACGCTCCCGGTCGGGATCGAGCCGGGCCAGTCGCGCCCGCTCCTGCTGCTTGCGGCGCCGGTCGACCGCGCGCATGCGGGCGCGGGCGGCCGGGTCGTCGCGGCGGCGGCGGTAGGCGCGTCGGGCCGCCTGCCGCTGGCATGCCTTGCAGTAGCTGGACAGGCGGCCGTGGCTGGCGTAGAAGTCCTCGGCCGGCTTGAGCTGGGTGCAGGCCGAGCATCGCTTGGGTTCCCGCTGTGCGGGTTCGGGCGACCTGGTAGGGTCAGGGTGCATCTGGGGTGTCCTCTCGGGTGCGAGACCCCGGCCAGTAGCGGCTGTGCCGGGGCCGCTTCGTGCGGCCAGCGAGAGGACAAGGCGGCCCGCGGATGTCAGCGGATTTGTCAACGGGACACGCCAGCAGGCGGTAATACCAGACGAGACGCAGTAGCACGAGGAACGCGCGAACTGCCTGGTCAGAGGGGATCTAGCGGGACACGCTAGGACGGCGTGGGACCGACCTCAGGAGGTTTAGGTCCCGGTGGGGCAACCCGTGGGGGTTCCAATCCCCCCGCTCGCACTCCCCTCCGAGGCGGTCCAGCTACTGGCTGACCGGGCGGTCGCATTCCGGCCAGACTTCACGATCGACGAGCGCAACCACGCGACCGTGACCCTGCTGTGCCGCCGGCTGGACGGCATCCCGCTCGCGATCGAACTGGCGGCCGGACGGCTCAGGGCCCTCACCGTGGAGCAGCTCCGGATGACGGTGCGGCCGTTGACGGTGCGGCCGTTGACGGTGCCGGCCGTCGACGGGTTCGCATACCCGAGTTGACAGGTTCGCATACCCGAAAGATGGGTATGGTGCGGTTGGCGCGCTCGCTTCGTCGGCCCCCCCGCGAGGCGAGGGCGCCTTCTGCGCGTCATGCCGTTGGTGGTGCCTGACCGTGCGGCGCTGGTCGTTACCGATCCATGAGCAGCAACGGGCAGGCTCGTGGCGCCGACACGAGTGTGGTGTCGGGCTGGCACCGCGGCTTGGTTGCTGCCGCCGGATCGGCAGCGGTGCCACCGGGAGGGGGGAGGGGATCACGGCGCCCCTCCCCTACCCGGGACGCCGGAGACCAGGGCGGCCGGCGCCCGGCCACCAGCACGCCCGCGGCGGCCCCGATGGCACACTGGCATGACCCCGCCCGCTCCCGAGGAGGCGCTCGTCGGCCGTGCCCAGCTCGTGACCTCCACCGCCCCGAACGGCGACGGGCGCTGGTGAGCGGCGGCCTGCGGGCGCCGGAGCGGCGGGCGCTCACCATCGGGCTGGTCCTGACCGTGACCCTGGTGGCCTTCGAGTCCCTGGCGGTAATCACCATCCTGCCCGCGATCAAGGACGACCTCGGCGGGCTTCGCCTGTACGGGTGGGTGACGAGCGCGTTCTTCCTCGGCACCCTGGTCGGCATCGTCGTGGCCGGGGAGCAGACCGACCGGCGAGGGCCGGCGCCCCCGTTCGTGGCCGCGATCATGCTGTTCGCGACCGGCCTGATCATCGGCGGCCTGGCCCCGACGATGCTCGTGCTGGTGGTCGCGCGGGGGTTGCAAGGGCTCGGTGCCGGCGCGATCACCGCGGTCACCTACACCAGCATCGGCCGCTGCTTCCCGGAGGAGCTGCGCCCACGGATCCTTGCGGTGACGTCCACGGCCTGGGTGGTCCCCGGCATCGTCGGCCCGGCGCTCAGCGCCCTGGTCGCGAGCCATCTCGGCTGGAGAGTGGTGTTCCTCGGCCTGCTGCCGCTGGTCGTCTGCTCGGCGTCGCTCACCGTCGGCTCGCTGCGCCGCATCGGGCCGCCGGCCGAGCCCGCCCGGCGCTCCGCCCGCCTGGTCGACGCGGTCCGGGTCGCCGCGGGCTCCGGGCTGCTCCTGGCCGGGCTCACCCGCCTCACCGGCCGGTCGCCGGCCCTTGGCGTCGCGCTGGCCGTGGCGGGCGTCGCCCTCGGCCTGCGTGCCCTGCTCCGCCTGCTGCCGGCCGGGACGCTGCGGGCCCGGCCCGGGCTGCCCGTTGCGGTGCTCTCCCGCGGCATGCTGACCTTCGCGTTCTTCGGGGCCGACACCTACGTGCCGCTCACCGTCACCGCGGTCCGGGGGCAGAGCACGGCCGTCGGCAGCCTCGCGGTGACGGCCGCGACGCTCTCCTGGACCGCTGCGGCCTGGGTGCAGGAGCGCAGGTCGCGGGTGTCAAGCGGCCGCCGCCTGGTCGTCACCGGCCTGTTGGTCCTGGTGGTGGGGATCGCTGGCATCGCCGCGACCGTCCACCCAGCCGTGCCCCTGGCACTGGGCGTGGCAGCCTGGGGCGTGGCCGGGTTCGGCATCGGCCTGGCGTACGCGCCGATCTCGCTGATCGTGCTCAAGGAGGCGCCGGCCGGGCATGAGGGCTCGGCCATCGCCGCGATGCAGCTCGCCGACAACCTCGGCGTCGCCCTCGGCGCCGGGCTCGGCGGGGTGGCGGTGGCCCTGGGCGACACGGCCGGGTGGCGCCCGGGCACCGGCATCGCGATCGCCTTCGCGATGACGGCATGCATGGGGCTGGCCGGCGTGGTCGTGGCCCGCCGCCTGCCGAGCGGTGTGCTCGCCGGGCCCGCCCCTGCGACGGCCCCGCTCCGGCCCCCCGGGTAGCGGGCGCCGCGCAGGCGGCGCGGCGGTTCAGAGCCCGCTCGATCGCCCGCTCGATCGAGGAGCTGCCCGAGCCCCGCTGGCGCTCGAGCGGTTCAGAGCCGCTCGATCGAGGAGCTGCCCGAGGTCTGCTGGCGCTCGAACCGGGGGCTCCCCTTGTACCGCAGGCTCGACGCACCCGACAGGTCGGCCGAGATCGTGCCGGTCGCCGACACGGTGGCCTTGCTGGCGCCGGACAGCTGGACGTCGAGCCGCTCGGCCTCGAGCTCGCCGAGGTCGAGGCCGCTCGCGCCACTCGCCTGGACCGTGAGCCCGCTCGCCTTCCCTGCGAACCGCATCTTGGACGCGCCCGAGAGCTCGGCCCGGAGCGCGCCCACGTTGGCCCGGCCGCTGACCTCGCTGGCCCCGGAGAGGCCGACCGCGACGGCATCGCCGGTCAGCTCGGAGTCGATCTGCACGTTCGAGGCGCCGGATGCGCGCACCTCGCGCAGCCTGCGCACGAACACGTCGGCCCGGAGCGTGGCATCCCGCACCGGGGACCGGGGCTTGAGCCGGAGCCGGAGGGTGCCCCCGGACACGCCGTACTCGATCCGGTCGCGGATGTTGTCGTCGACGTGGAGGGTGAGCGCGTCCCGCTCCCCCAACGAGACCTGCACCTTGAAGGCCGAGCCGATGTCGATGCGGTCGAACGAGTCGACCTGCACTTCCTCGTCCACGATCTTGCCGGAGCCCTTGACGCCGACGCCGATGCCGACACAGGCCGTTCCGAGCAGGGAGGCCGCCACGAGCGCGAGCAGGGGGAGGGAGGCGCGGAAGCCCTGGTACCGTCGCATGGTCAACCTCGCTTCCGCCGACCGGCTGGAGCACTGTCACCAGCCCTACCTCGGCACGATTGCTAGAGGTTGTCAAGTATTGGGTGCTATGCTTCGCGGGATGAGCGAGACGCCGCAGCCGGGTGCGGAGCCAAGGCCGAGTCCAGAGGCCAGGGAGATCTGGGAGCTCCTGATCGAGCTGTCAGCCTCCCGGATGCGCCAGCGGTTCAGCCGCACCATCGCCGAACTGCGGCTCTCACCACCCCAGGCCCACGCGCTGCGTCAGCTCGAGCCCGACCAGCCCCTGCCCATGCGCGACCTCGCCGGCAGCCTGGCCTGCGACGCGTCCAACGTGACCGGCATCGCCGACCGCCTCGAGAAGCGGGGGCTCGTCGAGCGCCAGGTGTCGTCGAGCGACCGGCGGGTGAAGACCCTGGTCGTGACCCCGGAAGGGGTGGCCACCCGCAAGCGCCTGCTCGCGCTGCTCCACGAGGTGCCAGCACCGATCGCGATGCTCAGCCCCGGCGAGCAGCGCCTGCTCCGCGACGTGCTCCGGCGCATCCTCGAAGCACCCGACGAGCAGGCCTGAGCGGGCCGCCACGCCCCTCCCCCCCGCCTGGGTTATCCTTTCGAGTCGTTCGGCCGATTCATGGGCCGGGTGGGCGGACCGCGGGATCCCGCCCACCGCCTGGAACCGGCGTTCCCGACCGAAGGAGGCAGCATGCGACCGGTCCGTGCCCTCGCCATCATCGCCTGTCTGGCCCTGGCAACCGGCTGCACGGCTGGCCGCGACCGCGACGCCGCCAGGCCGGCGGGCACGACCCTGGCCGCGGCCGGCGGCAGTGCTGCGGGCACCCCGACCACGGCCCTTTCCCGAGCGGCCGGCACCGCTTCGGCCGGCTGGTCGAGCCGCCCGGCCGCCAAGGTCCGCACGGGCGCGCAGGCGCAGCTGGTCGCGGTCCGGGCCGCCCACCACGACGGCTTCGACCGGGTCACCTTCGAGTTCCGGAGCGGGCCGCCCGGCTGGCGCGTCGGCTACGTGGCCGAGATCACCGGGCTCGGCTCCGGGCAGCGCGTGCCCGTCCAGGGGCTGGCGTTCCTCAGCGTGCTGTTCGACCCGGCCAACGCCCACACCGAGGCCGGGGTCCCCACCTGGCACGGGCCGAGGCTCACGCCCAGGCTCCCGTCGCTGCGGCAGGTCGTGCTGGCCGACGACTTCGAGGCCCAGCTCGCGTTCGGGCTCGGCCTCAGCGGCCGGGTCGGCTTCCGGGTCATGGAGCTCACCGGGCCGCCCCGGGTCGCCGTCGACGTGGCCGCCTGAACGGGCGGCTACTGCCTCGGGCCGCGCTCGTAGGCGCCCAGGGCGGCCGCGCGGCGCACGGCGAGCGCCTCGCGCAGCATGCGGAGCGCGTCGACCACAAGCCGGACCTTGCTCCCGTCGCGCTCCTCGGCCCGCACCTCGACCTCGGCGACCGGTAGGCCGAGCCGGCGCGCCAGGTACAGGACCTCGACGTCGAACGCGAAGCCGTCGAGCCGAGCGCGGCCGAACACTTCGAGCGCCGCCTCGCGGCGGAAGCCCTTGAGGCCGCACTGGGTGTCGCGGAACGGCAGGCCGAGCAGTGCACGGATGGCGAGGTTGAACAGCCTGCTGGCGAGCTGGCGGGTGCGGGAGCCGGCTGAGGAGCGCAGGTCCCGCGAGCCGATCGCGACCGGCGCGTCGGCCAGCGCGGCCGCGACTCGCTCCACCTCGCTCGGGCCGTAGGAGCCGTCGGCGTCGGTGAACACGACGAGCTCCCCTTCGCAGGCCAGCATCCCCGCCCGCACGGCAAACCCCTTGCCGTGGTTGGGTTCGGCACGGAGCACCCGGACGCGCGTGTCGCCGGCCGCGATCTCTCTCGCCACTGCGGAGGTGGCGTCGGTCGACCCGTCGTCCACGACCAGCACCTCCACCTGGCCGGGCACCCGTGACAGGCGGTCGAGATAGGCGCCCAGCGTGCCCGGCAGACGCTCAGCCTCGTTGTAGCAGGGGAAGATCAGCGTGAGCGTGGCCGGTGCGGCGGGGGTCGCTGGGGCCTCGCCCTGGGAAGCTGGAGGCCAGCAAGGGTGGCCGGGGAATGCACCACCCTTGCTGGCCGGCGTCGCGGCGGTCCGTGCCACGCGTCGCGCGACCCGGATTCGGCTAGGCGCGGCGGCGGCGGGCGGCGGCGCGCAGACTCGCGGCACCGATCCCGAGGAGCGCGAGGCCCGCCACCAGCAGCGGCAGCACGTCGCTGCTGCCGGTCGACGCCAGCACGCCGCCCCCGACCCGCTGCTGCGTGGACGAGATCCCGCCGACCGAGCTGCTGGGCGCCGCTGAGGAGGTCGAACCGCCGACCGAGCTGGTGGTCACCCCAGAGGTGGTCGTCGTGGCCCCGAAGGTGGTCGTCACGCCACCCGCGGTGCTGGAGGTCCCGCCCACGGTCGTGGACGGCGCCTTGGTCGTGGTGGTCCCGCCCGCGGTGGTGGACGGCGCCTTGGTCGTGGTCGTCGCGCCCACGGTCGTGGGCGGTGCCTTGGTCGTGGTCGTCGCCCCCACGGTCGTGGACGGCGGCGCCTTCTTGGTCGTGGTGGTCGCGCCGACGGTCGTGGTCGTCGCCCCCACAGTGCTGGAGGTCCCGCCCACGGTCGTGGACGGCGCCTTGGTCGTGGTGGTCGCGCCCGCGGTGCTGGAGGTCCCGCCCACCGTGGTGGACGGCGCCTTGGTCGTGGTGGTCGCCCCCGAGGTGGTCGTCGCGCCGGAGGTGGTCGTCGTGGCGCCCGAGGTCGTGGTCGTCGCGCCGGAGGTCGTCGTGGTCGCGCCGGAGGTCGTGGTCGTGGTGGCCGCCGCGCACGTGACCCAGAACACCTTGTGCTTGATGCCGTCGCCGGTGTCGACGAACAGCTTGTAGTGGCCGTCGGGCAACGAGAAGGCCCCGGTCGCCGGCGCGCGACCCGCGCCGGTGGCGTCGGTCTGGATGGCCCCGCTCAGCTTCGTGGTGCGGTCACCCTCCGGCGGCCAGGACTTGATCTCGAAGGTCAAGGTCTGGCTGGCGTCGAAGAACAGGGCGTGGACATGGAACGTGCAGACGTGGGGCTGGTTCTTCGTGATCGGGCTCGGCTCCACCGCTCCCTCGTGGATCTTCACCGTGCCGTCGTTGCCAGGGGCTGCGGACGCGAGCCGCGCGACGCCCAGGGCAGCCACCAGCACGGCCAGCACGACCAGCACCAGCAGCCTCCTGCTCCTTACCTTTCTCACCATGCTGCTCCACCCTTTGCCTGATGCTCGACGAGCCGGAGGTATCGCCCGAAGGGCGACGGAACGGCGGATCCGTGTCCAAAGGGGAGAGCGCGCCTTGCACCGGCGGCGTTACACCCGTCGCCGGACTCGTTCGACGATCCCCGAAGCGGTTCCGGTAGCTGGAACGCCAGGCATCCCAGTAGACGGCGGCACCCCGGGCCACACGGCCGGACCCCACGGCCGGGCCCGACGGCCGGGCCGACGGCCGGACCCCACGGCCGGGCCCCGGGTGCCGGCACGGCGTTGACAGGACTCGGCGGCAACGGGCAATTTGGTATGGTTTGGACGCTCGCTGCCTCGGAGGAGTGCACGGCAAGCATGATCGGCCCCACCTTCCCGGCCGTACTCGCCGGTGCCGCGCGCGGGGACGAGGAAGCGCTAGGGCCCTCTGGCGCGACCTGCAGCCTGCCCTGCTGAGCTACCTCCAGGTGATCGAGCCGAGCGCGGCGGAGGACCACGCGCTCACGCTCGACCAGGTCACCGCCGAGCGCCTGCTCGACAGGCACATCGATCCGGCTGACGCATGATCCGGCTGACGCGCCGCAGGGCGATCAGACGTCGACGCCACGCTCCTGACCGAAGCGGCCCTCGGCAAGGGCCCAGGCGGTGAAGTCGTCGTCGTCGCCGGTCGGGCGGGCGACGAAGGCGCGGGCGAGCTCATCGATCCGCGCGTTGCTGAAGCCCTGCACCGAGAGGAACGGCCGCGCCTCGTCCGCGAGCTGGCTGGCACGCTCGTCGTCCGGGTCGGCATGCGAGCTCGACATGGTGGATCACCTCCGCAGTGACGTCCCGTCACTCGCCGGCCTGACGAGCGCGAGCAATCCTACCCATATCGGATGATACGCAGCGGCGAGGGACTCTTACCGCTCGACGACACGCAGTGGTCAGGGGCTCTCACCGCTCGACGACACGCAGCGGCCAGGGGCTCTCACCGCTCGACGACACCAGCGGCCAGGGGATCACCGCTGGACGACACGCAGCGGCGGGGCTCTCACCGTTCAACGTCTCCGCTCGTCCATGAGCCGTTCGAGCACGATCGCCACCCCGTCGTCGGTGTTGGCGGCGGTGACCTCGTCGGCCACAGCGAGCACCTGCTCGTCGGCGTTGGCCACGGCCACCGACCTGCCCGCCCAGGCGAGCATGGGGAGGTCGTTGGGCATGTCGCCGAGCGCGACCACCTGGGCCGGGGCGATACCCAGCCGCCGGCACACCTGGTCGAGCGCGAACGCCTTGGTCACCCCCGCGGCCGAGATCTCGGCCAGCCCGACCCCCGACCAGGTGACCACCGCCTCGTCCCGGGCTACCGCGCGGGCCCGCTCCACCAGCTCGGCGAAGGGCCGCTCGGGGTGGCGGACCAGCAGCTTGATGACTGGGGCGGCGACCAGGCCAAGCGGGTCGTCGAGCTCCACCCGGTCGGTGGCGGCCAGGCCCCTCCCGCCCCAGCCGGTCTCCGACATGAACCGCTCCTCGGTCTCGGACGCGAACAAGGCTCCGGGCAGGGCCGCCCGCAGCTCGGAGACCAGGCGCCTGCCCACCTCGGCGGCCAGCGGGGCGGTGGCGACCACCTCGTCGGCGTTGAGGTCGTAGACGAGGGCGCCATTGGCGCAGATGGCGAGCCCGCGCACGCCGGCCCGGTCGGCGATCTCACGGACGCTGCGAGCCGGCCGGCCGGTGACGATCACGAACGCCACCCCGCCGGCCAGGGCCTGCTCGATCGCGGCCCGGGTCCGCTCTGACACCGTCCCGTCGGGCCGGAGCAGGGTGCCGTCGAGGTCACTGGCGACCAGGCGCGCCCGCGACCGCCCGGCCCCGTCCCCGTCCTCACGTCCGTGCCCTGCCATGGGGCCACGATAGCGGTCCGACCGGGAAGTCCGTGGCCGGCGGCGGACCCTTGTGGGACACTGCAAGGTTCGTGCACGCCTACCTCGCCTTGCTCTCGGCCGGCTTCCGCCGCCAGGCCACCTACCGGCTGGCGCTCGTCAGCGGGCTGCTGACCAACCTGTTCTTCGGGCTGGTCCGCACCGCGCTGTTCTACGCCCTGTACCGGGAGCGGCCCGAAGCGGTCGTGGGCGGGCTCGGCCTGGCCGACGCCCTCACCTACGTTGTGGATGGTGCAGGCGATGTTCGGGGTGGTCTGGGCGAGCTGGATCTGGGAGTTCCCGGAGGCGGTGCGCTCGGGTGACTTCGTGGTCGAGCTGACCCGGCCCGGCGACCCCTGGCTGCGCCAGCTCGCCTACGAGCTCGGCCGGACGTTCAACCAGCTGCTCTTCCGCTCCACGCTGCCGCTGCTCGGCGCGGCCGCGCTCCTCCCCCTGGCCCTGCCCACCACCCCGGCCGGGGGGCTACTGGTCGCGGTCAGCATGGTGCTCGCCAGCGTGGTCGCGTTCGAGATCCGGTTCCTGTTCGGCACGGTCGCGTTCTGGTCGTCGGACTACCGGGCGGTGTTCAACGTCGTCTTCCCGGTGCTGTGGCTGGTGTCGGGGTTCGTGATCCCGATCGACTACTTCCCGGCGGCGCTTCGGGCCCTGGCCGAGGGGAGCCCTCTGTACGCGATGCTGATGGCGCCGGTCCACGTGGCCGTGGGCCAGTCGGTGCCGGCGTCGCTGGCCCGCCAGGTGGCCTGGGTGGTCGTGCTGGGCGTGGCGAGCCGGGTGACCCTCTCGCTGGCCTGCCGGCGGCTGGTGGTCCACGGTGACTAAGGCGGTACGACCGGGGGCCGGCCTGCCGCCCGCCCCGGGACCGGGGCGGGCGGGGCGGGCGCGCGCCGCGGCCGCGGTGTACCGGCGGCTCGCGGCCGCGACCCTGCGGGGCCGGGTACGCCATCCGGCCGGGTTCGTGCTCCGGACGCTCGGGACAGGCCTGGTCGTGATCACCGAGATCGTCGGGGTGGTGCTGGTGGTCGAGGGCTTCGGCTCGCTCGCCGGCTGGACCGCGCCCGAGGTCGTGCTGCTGGTCGGCCTCGGCGCGGCCGGCCAGGGGCTCGGGCTGGTGTTCGGCGACCGGCTCGAGCCGGCGTTCTTCTCCGAGGTGGTCCGCAAGGGCAGCTTCGACCAGGTGCTGACCAGGCCCACCTCCCCGCTGGGCTGGATGGTCGCGAGCTACGTGGAGGTCCGCTTCCTGGGCCGG